>NZ_JBVPQK010000052.1:0-12953 GCF_058197115.1 Bifidobacterium sp. POST2/T3 (B1) | reverse complement strand
GGAGCGTAGCTCTTCTCCCGGTAGTAGGCTTCGTCGGGAAGTCCCAACCCGGCCTGTTCCATATGAGCCACGTTGACACCAGCGTTGCCCGGATCGCCATAGATGGCGATGCCGAACAGATCAGGTCCGCCAGTGGGGTTGAACCGGCCCAGCAGGCTGGTGAGCGCCTTTTTGTCGGACACAGCGTCAATGGCCTGCAGGTCTGGGCGGATGGGTTCCATTCCCGCGGCTTCTATGGCATCAGTATCCAGGAAGCTGCGGTAGAGCAGGGCTGATTTGACTGCCGGGGATTCCGGGTCCTCGAGGATTTCACGGATCTGTGCTTCGGCATCCTCGGCAAGCTTGTCGAAGGAGCCGAACCGGGAGCGGTCCTCGGGCAGACTGTAGGTGTCGATCCAGGGACCGTTGACAAAACGAAAGAGATCGTCCTGCGGCCGAATGACCGAGGAGAAGGAGGCCGGATCAAGTCCGGAGGAGGTCTTGGGTTCAGTAGATTGTGCCATGCCACAAGCCTAGCCATCTTTGGTGACATGCCATGCCCTGGGTTGCCGGGATCGGCGGATCGGCGAACCATCCGCCGAAGGGGAAAAGCCGCGATTGCCTCCTTGGTGATTTAAACTTGACAGACGGTAACAGGACGGCCGCTCGGCCGCCTTGAGCGAGTGAAAGAGGACGGTATGACGGATCCCATGCAGGGCGGTCAGCCCAATCAGTTCGGCGGTCAGAATTCTGGACAGAATGGCGGCCAATACCAGAATAATTATGGTCAGTACGGGCAATACCCCGGCTATCAGGGGCGCCCGCCACGCATGGATCCATTTTCCATGATCGCCGAAGATCTAGGATTCAGGACCCTGCGGGCCATCCGCATCATCATGGGTGTCATGGGCGTGATCGGAGTCATCCTGGGCCTGGCCCTGCTGCTCAGGCCGGACAAGACCCTGATTGCCGTGACTGTGGTGCTGGGCATTTACTTCATCATCTCCGGCGTGGTCCGTCTGGCCACTTCCATCGTGTCAAAGGGCCTTCCCGGTGGATGGCGGGTGTTGGGTGTCCTCTTTGGCGCCCTGATTGCCGTCGGCGGCATTGTCATCGTCAGGAACACGGCCCTATCCGCTTCAGCGCTGACCCTGCTGGTCACCATCATTGTGGGCATCAGCTGGATCATGGAGGGCGTGATGAGTCTGGCAGCCTCCTGGGGGCTCCCGCATTCAGGCTGGGCCATTTTCTCAGGCGTCGTCTCCATCATCGCCGGGATCATCGTCATGATCTACCCGCTGAGCTCCGTCATCTTCCTGGTCATCTTCAGCGGGTGCGCTCTTCTGGTGCTGGGAGTCGTTTCCATTATCAGGGCCTTCACCTTCGGCCGGAACTGAGAGCCGGACTCGTCCGACTGACCCGATAATACTGAGTGGTAGTACTTGGGCAGGATCCTGAGGGGCGGCACCCGCGGGCACCAATCATGAAAGGACGCAGAGGATGATCGAGCTCAAAACTAAGCAGGAGATCGAACAGATGAAGCCGGCGGGCAGGTTTGTCGGCAGCATCCTCAAGGAGCTCAAGTCCATGAGCAAACCCGGGGTCAACCTGCTGGAGCTGGATGACTACGTCAAGGACAGGATCAACGCCCGCAAGGGAGCCACATCCTGCTACGTGGACTACGCGCCTGACTTCGGCACCGGCCCCTTCGCGCACTACATCTGCCTATCCGTCAATGATGCCGTCCTGCACGGGGTGCCCTATGACTACAACCTCAAGGATGGCGACCTGCTCTCCCTGGATCTGGCCATCAACGTGGACGGCTGGGTGGGCGACTCGGCCATCAGCTTCGTGGTGGGCGAGCATGCCGATCCAGAGGATCTGCGGCTGATTCGAACCACTGAAGAGGCCCTGAAGGCGGGCATCGCCCAGGCCCAGCCCGGTAACCGCCTGGGTGACATCTCCGCTGCAGTCGGTGAGGTTGCCCATGAAAACGGATACAGCGTCAACCTGGAGTTCGGCGGACACGGGGTAGGGCGGATTATGCATGGTGATCCCCATGTGCCCAACGACGGCACTCCTCATCACGGTTACAAGCTGCGCCCGGGTTTGGTCATTGCCATTGAGCCCTGGTTCCTGGCGACCACCGATCAGATTTACCAGGATCCCAAGGATGGGTGGACCCTGCGTTCTGCAGACGGATCGCGCGGTGCCCACAGCGAGCACACTATCGCCATCACCGAGCAGGGGCCTGTCATCCTGACGACCAGGGACTGAGTCGAGGGCTGTCCGGTACCGAAGTATGACTATAAGGGACCCAGTAATGTCCACAATGTGGATGCTCCTGGGCCCCTCTTTTATACCGGTCCTGTTTGATGCCGGCCCTTTCGTTTCTGGCCTTGTGCTTGCAGTCTGGTGCGGAACGAAGACGGCACTGGCTTGGACCTGAGTGTCGTGGTTGTGATGACAGATTCATGCTTGCAGTTACAAGTCGGTAATCGAAGTCGTGGTTGTTTCTGCTAGCATGTCGGCAATTCCACGCCGGTACAGGTGCCGGTAGCCTGATCCGGCATGGCCGTCGACTCTCACTGGCACCTCACTGGTTGATTAACAGGAGGTGCGTGGTGTCTACTGCACGGTTGTCCATCGATTCCGAACAGGTTGATCTTCCCCTGGTTCGCGCCACCGAAGGGCCCGACGGCATTCTGGTCTCCTCCCTGCGCAACGACGGCTGGGTCACGCTGGATCCCGGCTTCCAGACCACGGCCCAGTGCGTCTCGGGAATCACCTTCATTGACGGCAAGCGGTCCATACTGCGCTACAGGGGCTATGCCATAGAGGATCTGTGCGCTCAGTCCAATTTCCTCGAGGTGGCCTGGTTGCTGTCCCACGGTGAGCTGCCTGATACCGAGCAGTACCAGTGGTTCCGCCGCCATGTCCTGGGTTACACGGTCGTAGGGGAGGACTTCCGCCATCTGCTCTCGTCCTTCCCTCGCCAGGCTCACCCCATGAGTGTGCTGGCCGCTGCGGTCAACGCGCTTGCTGGCTTCCACCCGGACACCTGTGACGTAGACGATCCCGATCAGCTGGATGAGGCCAGCGCCATCATCATGGCCAAGGTGCGCACCATTGTCTCATTGATCCACCGGCGTCGCCGTGACCAGCCTCTGCTCTACCCGGACAGGACCTGGGGCTATGTGGAGGACTTCCTGCGGATGAGCTTCGCCATGCCCTACCAGCCCTATCAGGCTGACCCTCTCAAGGTACAGGCCCTGGACAAGCTCCTGATCATCCATGCCGACCATGAACAGAACTGCTCCACTTCAGTAGTGCGGATTGCTGGATCAGCCCGGGCCAATCTGTATTCGGCAGTGGCTGCCGGCATCAATACTCTGTCAGGTCCCTTGCACGGCGGCGCCAACGAGGCCGTGTTGCGCCAGCTGAAGAGCATACGGGATTCCGGTCTGGGTGTGCGAGGCTATGTGGACCAGGCCAAGAAGGAGGGTCGGAAAATTGCGGGTCTGGGCCACCGGGTCTATAAGTCCTATGACCCGCGCGCGGCCATAGCCAAGCAATGGCTCTACAAGCTCATGGATGAACCCGACCAGAATAAAAATGCCGAGGATGCGGAGCTTTTCGACGTGGCCTTGGAGCTGGAGGATCTGGCCCTGCATGACGACTACTTCGTCGAGCGCCACCTCTATCCCAATGTGGACTTTTACACTGGACTCATCTACCGCGACATAGGCTTCGACCCGGAGATGTTCACCACGCTCTTTGCATTGGGTCGCATCCCCGGATGGATCGCCCAGTACAGGGAGATGCTGGACGATCCAGACACGAAAATCGGTCGTCCCAGGCAGGTCTATACCGGGCAGGGCCCGCGCGACTACCTTCCCATGGAGCAGCGCTGAGTCCGATGACCGACTGGGACTCAGTTGGCGTGCAGCCGCTCATTCAGCTCGATGCCCTTCTTGCGGGGCAGGGCTTTGACCTGGCCGGTGCGGGAGTCGCGGATGAAGAGCAGATGATCCCGTCCGCTCAGTTCCGCTCCTTTGACCACCTGGTCGCCCAGCCCGATTTTGGTGCCGGCGGTGACATAGAGCCCGGCCTCAACCACGCAGTCGTCGCCCAGGGAGATGCCGATGCCGGCGTTGGCTCCCAGCAAGGAGTGCTGACCGATGGAGACCCGATGGCGACCTCCTCCGGACAGGGTGCCCATGATGGAGGCTCCGCCGCCGATGTCCGAACCGTCCCCGACCACAACCCCTTGGGAGATCCGGCCTTCGACCATGGAGTGGCCCAAGGTTCCGGCGTTGAAGTTCACAAAGCCCTCATGCATGACCGTCGTTCCTGGAGCAAGATGGGCGCCGAGCCGAATACGGTCGGCGTTGCCGATGCGTACCCCCTCGGGAACCACGTAATCCACCATGCGGGGGAACTTGTCCACGCTCAGCACTGTTACCTGCGTCACCGGGATGCCTGGCATGGACCGGCTGGCTGCAGCCATGACCTCTGACCTGCGCAGGGCGAAGTCCTCCACGGCGAAGGGGCCGTAGTTGGTCCACACCACCGTGGTCAGCTGTTCGAAGATTCCATCAAGGTTCATGCTGTTGGGCTGGGTCAGACGCATGCTGAGCAGATGGAGCCGCAGATAGGCATCGGCGGCATCCGCTATCGGGCCATCCAGATCGGCCACGGTGAAGACCGGCACCCGGCGGATGCCGCGTGCGTCGGGCTGGTTGTGGACTTGGTCGCCGAAGTCGTGATTGGGACGGTTCCCCGGGGTCGGCGGCGTCGAGATCTCGGCCTTTGGATACCAGACGTCCAAGGTCCGGCCCTTCTCGTCCTGGCTGGCCAGGCCCCAACCCCATGCGGTGCGTGCTGTGCTCATCGTTCCTCCTTCAGGCGGTGCAGTCAATTGATATGAGTTGTCTTACAGGATAAGCCGGTCGACGCTCAAATACAGACTGTCCTTCCGACAGTCGGGTCTGGATGGTCGCCAGCCAGGTCCCAGCCGATAGGTAAAATTATTATCCATGAGTGCCTACAGTCATGAGCGGGAGCGTCGGGAGCGTCGGCGCCGCAATACGGCCAGGGTGGTCTGCCTGGTCATCGCCGTGGCTTTGCTGGCCAGTCTCGTCATCCCCGCCATCTTCAGTGGCCTTTGACCGGGCCCGTCCGGTCGGCGGGAATTCGGCCGTCACAGGCAAAGGCAAATAAGGAATGAAGACGGTGGCCGGCTCGTGCGGAGCCGGTCTGGAAAGCGGTGAGACAGTATGGCAGAGATGGATTTTGCTCAAGCATTGGAGCAGGCCAAGGCCAAGTACGAGATGATTTCCAAGGCGCTGGACCCGGAGGGCCTGCGCTCGCGAATTGCTGATCTGGAGCGTCAGGCCAGTGCGCCTGGACTCTGGGACGACCAGGAGAACGCCCAGAAGGTGACCAGCAGGCTCTCGGCCTTGCAATCTCAGCTCAAGCATTTGGAGTCAGCATCCTCCCGGCTGGACGATGTCCAGGCTCTTGAGGAGCTGGGCCAGGAGGAGCATGATCAGGACACTCTGGTGGAGGCCCGCAAGGAGATTGACTCTTTGAGGTCCGACCTGGCTGACATGGAGATTCAGACCCTGCTGGACGGTGAGTACGATGAGCGTGCTGCCGTGGTCACTATCCGCTCGGGTGCCGGCGGAGTGGATGCAGCCGACTGGGCGCAGATGCTCCTGCGAATGTACATGCGGTGGGCTGAGAGGCATGGTTTCTCTACCAAGGTCATGGACACCTCCTACGCGGAGGAGGCCGGTATCAAGTCGGCCACCTTCCAGGTGGACGCCCCCTACGCCTACGGCCGTCTGTCGGTGGAGGGCGGCACCCATCGTCTGGTGCGGATCTCGCCCTTTGACAACCAGGGCAGGCGGCAGACCTCCTTCGCTGCCGTCGAAGTCATCCCCCTGGTGGAGCCCACCGACCACATCGACATCCCCGACTCGGACATCCGAGTGGACACCTACTGCTCCTCCGGTCCCGGTGGCCAGGGAGTCAACACCACCTATTCGGCCGTGCGCATCACTCACCTGCCGACCAACATCGTGGTCACCATGCAGGATGAGCGCAGCCAGATCCAGAACCGCGCGGCTGCCATGGCTGTTCTGCAGTCCCGGCTGCTGGTTTTGCGGCACGAGGAGGAGGCCAAGAAGAAGAAGGAGCTGGCTGGCGACATCAAGGCAAGCTGGGGGGACCAGATGCGTTCCTACGTGCTGCATCCCTACCAGATGGTCAAGGATCTGCGCACCGGATACGAGACCTCTGACACCCAGGGGGTCTTCGACGGTGACATTGACGCTTTCATCGAGGCCGGCATCCGTTGGCGGCATCAGCAACGGGTCCAGGCTCGCGAGGAGGAAGCCAACAAGTAGAGCTTCATCCGGCCGCGGTTTGGTCGGTGTTTCATGAGTGAGTAGTGTCAGTCTTCTTGATAGCCTCTGTAGATGAATACCGAGGAACGGAGTGTCAATGGCGTTGATTTCGCTCAAGGACGTGACCAAGATCTACCCCAAGGGGTCCCGTCCAGCCTTGGATGGCATCAGTCTGGATGTCAATCGTGGGGATTTCGTTTTTCTGGTGGGCGCCAGCGGATCGGGCAAGACCACATTGCTGCGCCTGCTCCTTCGTGAGGAGGAGGCTACCGAGGGCGAGATCCGTGTGGCCGGCAACGACCTAAGACGTCTGCGCAACCGCGAGATCCCAGGGTATCGGCGCTCCATCGGTTTCGTTTTTCAGGATTACAAACTGCTCAACAACAAGACCGTATGGCAGAACGTAGCCTTCACGCTGGAGGTCATCGGCGCCCGTCGGTCCACCATCAAGACTCTGGTGCCGCAGGTGCTCAAGACCGTGGGCTTGACTGGCAAGGAGCACAACTACCCCCATGAGCTTTCCGGCGGTGAGGCCCAGCGAGTGGCTCTGGCCCGGGCCTACGTAAACAACCCGGAAATTCTGCTGGCGGATGAGCCCACTGGCAATCTTGATCCCACCACCTCCCTGGGCATCATGGAGGTCTTGGACGCCATCAACAGGACCGGCACCACCGTGGTCATGGCCACCCACAACGAGGAGATCGTCAACTCTATGCGCAAGCGGGTGGTGGAGTTGCATACGGGTCGGATCATGCGCGACGAAGCCCACGGTTCCTATGATTCTTCGCGATTTTTCCCAGATGCCGAGGTTGCGGCGCGCTCTCATCACGCCATCGGGGATCCAGATGACGGCGATGCCCTGGACCATGCACGCGAGGCTGGAGTTGCAGGGCGCCGTCCGGTGCAGATCGTCGTGCAGGATGGAAACAACTCGGCTACCGGGCCCATCGCGGATGGAACCAAGGGGGCCAAGCAGGTAGTCCAGGCGGCGGCACAGGCTGTCAACCAGGGCCAGTATGGCGACGAGGGAATCGCACGTCTAGCCAAGTCCATGCATTCGGGGAGAACCGGACGCTATGGAAAGGTCTTCACCTCGGTGGAGGACACCCTGACCTGGGGCAAGGGTCTGGGCAGTCTTGAATCCGCGCAGGAAGATTCCAATCGGCATGAAGATGCGGCTGCAGGGCAGCCCGATCAAGGGAACGACTCTGGCTCGGATGAGCGATTCCGCAGGCCTGCGACCCATGGCGGCCAGGATCGGTCAGGTCAATCAACTGACGGTTCCGGCCACAGAGGACACGACAAGGCAGGAACTGATCGTGATGAGTCTGCGAAATACCTCCAGGCTGAACATACAGCTTCCCGGAAATCCCGGAAGTCTGCCCCTGATTCCGATGCTGCTCGGCCTAAGCCGACTGCCGAAAGCAGGTTCCAGGATCGGCAGACTGGAGATTCGAACAGTCGGAATCGGGACAAGAACCAAGACGATTACCGCAATCGTGATCGTGGCGAAAAAGCGTCTCAGAAAAACGTCAACGCCAAAGATCGCCAACCGATGAAGAACTCCTCTGCCAAGACTTCTGCTTCTGGGCAACAGAATAAGAGGCCCGATCAGCATTCGAGGTCTGATGGTTCCGGCCCAGCGGAATCGACCGGCAAATCCGGTCAGACTGCAGGCCAGATGAAGCAGGACGTCGCGAAATCCTCAAAACAGACCTCCAATAAGAGCAGGGCCAATAAAAAGGTATCAATGGGCGAGAATCATCATGGTGTCGAGTCCATGGGGGCCCCACCGGCGCCTCCTGCTCCGCCTGAAGCCCCCAAGCAATCAAGGAAGTCCCAACGAGATAATGATGCATCGGCTCGGGATGAGCAAGATGACGAGAAGAAGGCGGCACGATGAGACTGCGGTTCATCCTTTCCAGCACCTGGGACAACCTGCGTCGCAACGGGTCCATGATTCTCTCGGTCATGCTGGTCACCTTCATCTCCTTCCTGTTCATAGGCGCCTCGGGCCTCATGCAGGCTCAGATCAGCAAGGCCAAGGGAGACTGGTACGACCAGGTGGAGGTAGTGGTCTGGCTCTGCCCGGATGGCACCAGCCAGGCGGCTTCATGCGCGACCGGCAAGGCACCCACCAACGACGAGATCGTCAAGCTGGAGAACACCATCAATACCGAGTTGCGCGACTCCGTAGCCAAGATCACCTACCAGAGCCGTGAGGACTTCTTCAAGAACACCTTCCTCAAGCAGTACCCTGAAGGCACTTATGAGGGAAGGACCATGACTGCGGCAGATATGCAGGCCTCCTTGCGTCTAAAGCTCAAGGACCCGACCAAGTACCAGGTGGTCTCCGAGGTGCTGTCCGGACGCGATGGGGTGGAGGAGGTCTCCGATCAGCGTCAGATATTCGACCCGGTCTTCAAAATCCTCAATAGAGCCACAGCGGTCACCTTGGTCCTTGCTGTGGTCATGGTGATTGTGGCTATTCTGCTGACCGGCACCACCATCAGGATGAGTGCCGCCTCCCGTCGAAATGAGACGGAGATCATGAGACTGGTGGGAGCATCCAACTGGACCATCAGGTTGCCTTTCATCCTGGAGGGTGTGGTGGCATCCTTGCTGGGTTCGCTTCTGGCTGTCGGCGCTTTGAGCGCCATCGTCAAACTTTTCATCACGGATTGGCTGGCCCAGACGGTCCAGTGGATGCCCTACGTGGACCAGTCCACAGTCCTGCTCATGGCTCCGGTGCTGATCCTAGGGGCCATGCTGTTGTCCGCATTGGCCTCTTCCATCTCCCTGCGGAGGTACCTGCGAACCTGATCCGCAGCGACGGGCCGACCGACCTTATGGGCACGAGCTCTGCCATAATGATGACTAGCATGGATGAGTGATAGTGAGGACTTGACCATGAATCGCACGAAACATTTGGAAGCCATCTGTGGCCTGGTGGGGTCGTTGGCCATGATGTTTGGGGGAGGAATACTGGGATTGACAGTGGCCCCCGCACCGGCGCAGGCTGATTGGAGCAGCTATCAACAAAAGGTACAGAACCATGAGGCCCTGAAGAGCAAGCTGGCGGGTGTCAGCAACGAACTGGCTAACCAAATTTTGAGTCTGAACGATTTGACCGCCAACCAGATTCCGGCGGCGCAGCAGAAGGCTGTCGAAGCCCAGCAGCAGGCCGAGCAAGCAGACAGCCTGGTTCAGGCCACCAACGATCGTCTGCAGGCGGCCCGGAAGGATCGAGCCGACTTGGAGACCAAGATCCGTCAGACAGGCATCGACTATGACGACGCCAAGGCTGGTGTGGCACAGATGGCAAGAAAGAGCTTCCGCGGCTCTGAGGTCTCCCAGGTCATGGACGTGGTGACTAAGTCTTCCAGCACCAAGGACTTTGTGGACAAGATGCAGGCTGATGCAGCCGTGACCCGGTCCGAGGCCAACGCCGCCAATGATGCCGCCAACACACTCAATTCCTCTATGAACCGCAAGCAGCGCCTGGAAGCCATTGAGGAACAGATCAGCACCTTGAAGGCCAAGGCCGACCAGCAGCAGGCGGCAGCTCAGCAGGCTGCAGCCGAGGCACAGGCCAAGCAGGACAGCCTGCAGGCCTTGCGCGACCAAGGAACCGCAGCACGCAAGCGGCTGGAGGGTCAAAAGGCTGCCCTGACCACGCAGTCGGCCCGTGAGGCCGCTGATATTGTGGCCACCGAGTCTATGATCGATTCCTTGAACACGGGCAATGCTGGCGGCGGTGCTGATCCCCATGCCGGCGGCGCCCAGCAGATCGGCGGAGGCGGATCCGCACCAGCGCCGGCTCCGCGGCCTTCTCAGCCGAGCAACGGGGGCGGTGGAGGTGCTTCCGGCATGAACTATGGGGTACCCGGTAATTGCCCTGAGGGCTCGGGGTTCTGCTATGGTCATCCCACCGGCAACTCGGTGGGCGGCAGTGCCTATCCTGCTCGTCAGTGCACGCTCTGGGCATATATCCGTCGCTCGCAGCTGTCCCTGCCTGTGGGATCCTATATGGGAAACGGGGCTGATTGGGCTAATACGGCACGTAGTCTGGGCTACCTGGTCAACAACACTCCGCATGTGGGCGCCGCCATGGTCTTCGCCCGTGGCCAGCGGGTCGGTTCCTGGAATGCGGACTGGACCTATGGCCACGTGGCTGTGGTCGAGCGGGTCAATGCAGATGGATCGGTGCTTATCTCCCAAGGAGGTACCGGCTTTGCATCCTTCCCCGCTTATGAGACGGTCTATGGGGCCGGCAACTACCAATACATTCATTACTGATGTCGTTGCGGGCCAGGTCCGCCGCTTGGGACGTTACTATCGCTGTCCGGAGTGCCAGGTAGCCTCCTTGGCGCGATCAAGAGGAGGATATTATGGCTAAGGAAACCGGTACATCCATGATCGCCCAGAACCGCAGGGCCCGTCATGACTACCAGATCGAAGACCGGTGCGAGGCCGGCATCGCGCTGACCGGGACTGAGGTCAAGTCCCTGCGCGAGGGGCGTGCCTCCCTGGCCGAGTCTTTCGTCAGCATTGACAGGCGGCACGAGGTCTGGTTGGAGAACGCCAATATCCCTGAATACCTCAATGGAACATGGAACAACCACGCACCTAAGCGCAAGCGCAAGCTGCTCCTCCACGCCAAGCAGATCTTTCGCCTGGAGCGGCAGATTCAGGCCAAGGGCTACACGATCGTCCCCTTGAGCATGTACTTCAAGGATGGCAGAGTCAAGGTGGAGATTGCCGTGGCACGAGGCAAGCGCGAGTATGACAAGCGCCAGTCTCTGCGGGAGGAGCAGGACCGCCGCGAGGCTCAACGGGCCATGCGCTACCGCAACCGGCGAGGCTGAGCTTCAGGTTTAGTCTCTTCTTGATTTTCAGATAAATCTACTGAATTTTCCCGGTCTCATAACAACCGACAGTCGTCTGCTGAGAGCTTCCCGTTCTATGCAGATCCGACACGCCCGGGGCCGATGTCGATAAGCAGCCCTCGAGGGCGCCTTTGGCTTGTTACAGAGCCAAAACATCAGAGTATGTAGTTTGCAAAGACGGAGCAAGTCTTCATCTGTATGCATAAAAATACAAATGTGTGCATAATAGTGCATGTCAATCAAGGGCAATGTGGGGTCGCTTCGGGCGGTCCGGAAGAGGAGAAGACATGGGCAAGATCAAGGCGGTGTTGGCGGCGGCTCTGAGTGTCACCCTGCTGGCCTCCATCGGGGCCTGCGGAACCACCGACGAGGCGGACACCAGTAGTGCATCGGGCAAGGCCACCACAAGCTCACATCCAGCGGCTTTTGACGTCAGCGGCATCAAGAAGGATCCTGCCATTGCGGCCAAGGTGCCTGAGTCGGTTTCCAAGGACGGTAAGCTGACCGTGGGCATGGAGACCTCATATGCGCCTGGCGAGTTCATGAATGAGGACGGAAAGACCCCCATTGGCTATGACGTGGACCTATCGAACGCCATTGCCAAGGTCATGGGGCTCAAGGGGGAGATGGTCAGCGCCTCCTTCGATACCATCATCCCAGCCATCGGCAGCAAGTATGATGCTGGCATCTCCAGCTTCACCATCACCAAGGAGCGGATGCAGTCGGTCGACTTCGTCACCACTTTCAAAGCGGGTACGGCCTTTGCCGTCAAGAAGGGCAACCCCTCAAAGATCAATCCCGACGACATCTGCGGCGTCAAGGTCGGAGTACAGACTGGGACCATCGAGGAGCAGCAGGCTGCCGACAAGATCTCGGCCGAGTGCAAGGCCAAGGGCAAGAAGCCGGTGGATGTTCAGTCTTACAAGCAGCAGACTGATGCCGCCACGGCAGTGGTCAACGGCAAGATCGACGTTTTCTACGCCGACTCCCAGGTGACCGGGTATGCCATCAAGCAGACCGATGGACAGCTGGAGAAGCTGGGCAAGGATACCGACATCGTCCTTCAAGGCGCCGCACTGAAGAAGGGCAGCGGCATGGCCGAGGCCACCCAGGCGGCTCTTCAGAAGCTGATCGACGACGGCGTCTACACCAAGATCCTCAAGAACTGGGGCGTTCAGAGCGGCGCGGTCGAAAAGGCTGAGATCAACCCTGCGGTCTCTGATTAAGGCAAGGCCAGGCGCGGGTCGTCACATCGGGCGACCCGCGCCTAAGCAGGTGATTCAGCCAATGGGCTAAGCCGAAATAAGTTCAACGGTGCGGAAGGAAGCAGGAGATGCATACCAAGAAGGGGACGGACCAGATTCAGATCCCCGGGAGAATACATGCCAGGCCGGTGCGCAAGCCAGGTCCGATCGTGGCTGCGGTCATCGTAGCCATTTTCGTGGCCATGCTGATCCACGGCATGGTGACCAATCCCAATTTTGATTGGCCCACGGTCTGGAAGTATCTTTTCAACGAGCACGTCCTTGACGGCATCAAGTGGACCCTTCTGCTGACCGTCTACGCCATGGTCCTGGCTACAATCCTGGCCATCATCCTGGCGGTCATGCGCAAGTCCTCCAATCCGGTGCTGCGCTGGGTCAGCTGGTTCTTCATCTGGTTCTTCCGTGGC
>NZ_JBVPQK010000051.1:0-12985 GCF_058197115.1 Bifidobacterium sp. POST2/T3 (B1) | reverse complement strand
GGAGCGTAGCTCTTCTCCCGGTAGTAGGCTTCGTCGGGAAGTCCCAACCCGGCCTGTTCCATATGAGCCACGTTGACGCCGGCGTTGCCCGGATCACCGTAGATGGCAATGCCGAACAGATCGGGACCGCCGGTGGGATTGAGTTGGCCCAGCAGGCTGGTCAGTGCCTTCTTGTCGGGCACGGCATCAATGGCCTGCAGGTCCGAGCGGATGGGTTCCATCCCTGCGGCTTCGATGGCATCGGTGTCCAGGAAACTGCGATAGAGCAGGGCTGACTTGACAGCTGGGGACTCCGGGTCCTCAAGGATTTCATGGATCTGTGCTTCGGCATCCTCGGCAAGCTTGTCGAAGGAGCCGAACCGGGAGCGGTCCTCGGGCAGACTGTAGGTGTCGATCCAGGGGCCGTTGACAAAGCGGAAGAGGTCGTCCTGCGGCCGAATGACCGAAGAGAAGGAGGCCGGATCAAGTCCGGAGGAGGTCTTGGATTCAGTTGATTGTGCCATGCCACAAGCCTAGCCATCTTTGGTGACATGCCATGCCCTGGGTCGCAGTGAATCAGTGGACCGGCGCACCGTCCGCCGAAGGGAAAAAGCCACGATTGCCCCCTTGGTGATTTAAACTTGGAAGACGGTAACAGGACGGCTGCTCGGCTGCCCTGAGCGAGCGAAAGAGGACGGTATGACGGATCCCATGCAGGGTGGTCAGACCAATCAGTACGGTGGTCGGGATTCTTCGCAGGATAACGGCCAATATCAGAATAATTATGGCCAGAATAATTATGGTCAGTATGGGCAATACCCCGGCTACCAAGGGCGCCCGCCACGGATGGATCCATTCTCCATGATCGCCGAGGATCTGGGATTCAGAACCCTGCGAGCCATCCGCATCATTATGGGCGTCATGGGCGTGATTGGAGTCATCCTGGGCCTGGCCCTTCTGCTCAGGCCAGACAAGACCCTGATCGCCGTGACCGTGGTGCTGGGTATCTACTTCATCATCTCCGGTGTGGTCCGTCTGGCCACTTCCATCGTCTCCAAGGGACTTCCCGGTGGATGGCGGGTGTTGGGTGTCCTCTTTGGCGCCCTGATCGCCGTCGGCGGCATTGTCATCGTCAGGAACACGGCCCTGTCCGCTTCTGCGCTGACCCTACTGGTCACCATCATTGTGGGCATCAGCTGGATCATGGAGGGCGTGATGAGTCTGGCAGCCTCCTGGGGGCTCCCGCATTCAGGCTGGGCCATCTTCTCGGGCATCGTATCCATCATCGCCGGAATCATCGTCATGATCTACCCGCTGAGCTCCGTCATCTTCCTGGTCATCTTCAGCGGGTGTGCACTTCTGGTGCTGGGAGTCGTCTCCATCATCAGGGCCTTCACCTTCGGCCGGAACTGAGAGCCGGACTCGTCCGACTGACCCGATAATACTGAGAGGTAGTACTTGGGCAGGATCCTGAGGGGCGGCACCCGCGGGCACCAATCATGAAAGGACGCAGAGGATGATCGAGCTCAAAACCAAGCAGGAGATCGAACAGATGAAGCCGGCGGGCAGGTTCGTCGGCAGCATCCTCAAGGAGCTCAAGGCCATGAGCAAACCCGGGGTCAACCTGCTGGAGCTGGATGACTATGTCAAGGACAGGATCAACTCCCGTAAGGGAGCCACCTCCTGCTACGTGGATTATGCGCCTGATTTTGGCACCGGCCCCTTCGCCCACTACATCTGCCTGTCCGTCAACGATGCCGTCCTGCACGGGGTGCCGTATGACTACAACCTCAAGGATGGCGACCTACTCTCCTTGGATTTAGCCATCAACGTGGACGGCTGGGTGGGTGACTCGGCTATCAGCTTCGTGGTGGGCGAGCATGCCGATCCAGAGGATCTGCGACTGATTCGAACCACTGAAGAGGCCTTGAAGGCGGGCATCGCTCAGGCTCAGCCTGGTAACCGTCTGGGTGACATCTCCGCCGCAGTCGGTGAGGTTGCCCATGAAAACGGATACAGTGTCAACCTGGAGTTCGGAGGCCACGGGGTAGGGCGGATCATGCATGGTGATCCCCATGTGCCCAACGACGGCACTCCTCATCACGGCTACAAGTTGCGCCCGGGGCTGGTCATCGCCATTGAGCCTTGGTTCCTGGCGACCACCGATCAGATTTACCAGGATCCCAAGGACGGTTGGACACTGCGGTCGGCGGACGGATCGCGCGGCGCCCACAGCGAGCACACCATCGCCATTACCGAGCAGGGGCCTATCATCCTGACGACCAGGGACTGAGTCGGAGGCTGTTCGCGGCCGAAATAGGACTATAAGAGACCCAGGAATGTCCACAATGTGGATGCTCCTGGGTCCCTGTTTGATGCTGGTCCCTCCTTCCTTGGCGTTGTTATCTGCAGGCTTGCGTAGGAAGGAAGACGGCCCTGCCTTGGGCCCGCAGGCCGTGGTCGCGGGCGACGGATTCCTGATGGCGGTTACAAGCTGGTAATCGAAGTCGTGGTTGTTTCTGCTAGCATGTCGGCAATTCCACGCCGGTACAGGTGCCGGTAGCCTGATCTGGCATGGCCATCGACTCTCACTGGCACCTCACTGGTTGATTAACAGGAGGTGCGTGGTGTCTACAGCACGGTTGTCCATCGATTCCGAACAGGTTGATCTTCCCCTGGTTCGCGCCACCGAAGGGCCCGATGGCATTCTGGTCTCCTCCCTGCGCAACGACGGGTGGGTCACACTGGATCCTGGCTTCCAGACCACAGCCCAGTGCGTCTCGGGAATCACTTTCATTGACGGCAAGCGATCCATACTTCGCTACAGGGGCTATGCCATAGAGGACCTGTGTGCCCAGTCCAATTTTCTTGAAGTGGCCTGGCTATTGTCCCACGGTGAGTTGCCTGATGCCGAGCAGTACAAGCGGTTCCGCAGCCATGTCCTGGGTTATACGGTCGTAGGGGAGGACTTCCGTCATCTGCTATCGTCGTTCCCCCGCCAGGCTCATCCCATGAGTGTGCTGGCTGCGGCGGTCAATGCTCTGGCTGGCTTCCACCCGGACACATGTGATGTTGACGATCCCGACCAGTTGGATGAGGCCAGCGCCATCATTATGGCCAAGGTGCGCACCATCGTTTCTCTGATCCACCGTCGTCGCCGCGACCAGCCCCTGCTCTACCCGGACAGGAACTGGGGCTATGTGGAGGACTTCCTGCGGATGAGCTTCGCCATGCCCTACCAGCCCTATCAGGTCGACCCTCTCAAGGTGCAGGCCCTGGATAAGCTCCTGATCATCCATGCCGACCATGAACAGAACTGCTCTACTTCAGTAGTGCGGATTGCCGGATCTGCCCGGGCCAACCTGTATTCGGCAGTGGCTGCCGGCATCAATACCCTGTCAGGTCCCCTGCACGGCGGCGCAAACGAGGCCGTGTTGCGTCAGTTGAAGAGCATACGTGATTCCGGTCTTGGTGTGCGGGGCTATGTGGACCAGGCCAAGAGCGAGGGGCGGAAAATAGCGGGTCTGGGCCACCGGGTCTATAAATCTTATGATCCGCGCGCGGCCATCGCCAAGCAGTGGCTCTACAAGCTCATGGACGAACCCGACCAGGACAAAAATGCCAAGGATGCGGAACTTTTCGACGTGGCTCTGGAGCTGGAGGAGCTGGCACTGCACGACGACTACTTCGTCGAACGCCACCTCTATCCCAATGTGGACTTCTACACCGGGCTCATCTACCGCGACATCGGCTTCGACCCGGAGATGTTCACCACGCTCTTCGCATTGGGTCGCATCCCCGGATGGATCGCCCAGTACAGGGAGATGCTGGACGATCCTGACACGAAAATCGGTCGTCCCAGGCAGGTCTATACCGGGCAGGGCCCGCGCGACTATCTGCCCATGGAGCAGCGCTGAGTCCGAAGATCGTCTGGGCTCAGTTGGCGTGCAGCCGCTCGTTCAGCTCGATGCCCTTCTTGCGGGGCAGGGCTCTGACCTGGCCAGTGCGGGAGTCGCGGATGAAGAGCAGATGATCCCGTCCGCTGAGCTCCGCCCCCTTGACCACCTGATCGCCCAGGCCGATCTTGGTGCCGGCGGTGACGTAAAGCCCGGCTTCGACCACGCAGTCGTCGCCTAGGGAGATGCCGATGCCGGCATTGGCTCCCAGCAACGAGTGTTGGCCGATGGAGACCCGATGGCGGCCGCCGCCGGACAAGGTGCCCATGATGGAGGCTCCGCCGCCGATGTCCGAACCGTCGCCGACCACAACCCCCTGGGAGATCCGGCCTTCGACCATGGAGTGGCCTAGGGTCCCGGCGTTGAAGTTGACGAAGCCCTCATGCATGACTGTCGTTCCCGGAGCAAGATGGGCGCCGAGCCGAATCCGGTCAGCGTTGCCGATGCGTACCCCCTCGGGAACCACGTAATCCACCATGCGGGGGAACTTGTCCACGCTCAGCACCGTTACCTGCGTAACAGGCATGCCCGGCATGGACCGGCTGGCTGCAGCCATAACATCTGACCTGCGCAGGGCGAAGTCTTCCACAGCAAAGGGTCCGTAGTTGGTCCAGACCACCGTGGTCAGCTGTTCGAAGATTCCATCAAGGTTCATGCTGTTGGGCGGGGTCAGACGCATGCTGAGCAGATGAAGCCGCAGATAGGCATCGGCGGCATCCGCTATCGTGTCATCCAGATCGGCAACGGTGAAGACTGGCACCCGGCGGATGCCGCGTGCGTCGGGCTGGTTGTGGACTTGGTCACCGAAGTCGTGGTTGGGACGGTTCGCCGGGGTTGGCGGCGTCGAGATCTCGGCCTTCGGGTACCAGACGTCCAAGGTCCGGCCCTGCTCGTCCTGGCTGGCCAGGCCCCAACCCCATGCGGTGCGTGATGTGCTCATCGTTCCTCCTTCAGACGGTGCAGTCGTATTGACATAAGTTGTCTTATAGGATAAACCGGTCGACGCTCAAACAGAGACTGTCCGTCCGACAGCCGGGTCTGGATCATTGCCAGCCAGGTCCCAGCCGATAGATAAAATTACCAACTATGAGTGCTTACAGTCATGAGCGGGAGCGTCGGGAGCATCGGCGCCGCAATACGGCCAGGGCGGTCTGCCTGGTCATCGCCGTGGCGTTGCTGGCTAGTCTTGTCATCCCTGCCATCTTCAGCGGCCTTTGACCCGGCCCGTCCGGTCGGGGGAATCCGGCCGTCACAGGCAAAGGCAAATAGGAATGAAGATGACGGCCGGATTGTGTGGAGCCGGTCTGGAAAGTGGTGAGACGGTATGGCAGAGATGGATTTTGCTCAAGCATTGGAGCAGGCAAGGGCCAAGTACGAGATGATTTCCAAGGCGCTGGATCCGGAGGGTTTGCGCTCGCGTATTGCTGATCTGGAGCGCCAGGCCAGTGCGCCAGGACTCTGGGACAATCAGGAGAACGCCCAGAAAGTGACCAGCAGGCTCTCGGCCTTGCAATCCCAGCTCAAGCATCTGGAGTCCGCATCCTCCCGGCTGGATGATGTGCAGGCACTGGAGGAGCTGGGCCAGGAGGAGCACGATCAGGATACTCTGGTGGAAGCCCGCAAGGAGATCGACTCTTTGAGGTCCGATCTGGCTGACATGGAGATTCAGACCCTGCTGGACGGCGAGTATGACGAGCGCGCCGCCGTGGTCACCATCCGCTCAGGCGCCGGCGGGGTGGACGCGGCCGATTGGGCCCAGATGCTCCTGCGTATGTACATGCGATGGGCTGAGAGGCACGGCTTCTCCACCAAGGTCATGGACACCTCCTACGCGGAGGAGGCCGGCATCAAGTCGGCCACCTTCCAGGTGGACGCTCCTTACGCCTACGGCCGTCTGTCGGTGGAGGGCGGCACCCATCGTCTGGTGCGGATCTCGCCTTTTGACAACCAGGGCAGGCGGCAGACTTCTTTCGCAGCCGTCGAGGTCATCCCTCTGGTAGAGCCCACCGACCACATCGACATTCCCGACTCGGACATCCGAGTGGACACCTACTGCTCCTCCGGCCCCGGCGGCCAGGGAGTCAACACCACCTATTCGGCCGTGCGCATCACTCACCTGCCGACCAACATCGTGGTCACTATGCAGGATGAGCGTAGCCAGATCCAGAACCGCGCGGCCGCCATGGCTGTTTTGCAGTCCCGGCTGCTGGTTCTGCGACACGAGGAGGAGGCCAAGAAGAAGAAGGAGCTGGCTGGCGACATCAAGGCAAGCTGGGGGGACCAGATGCGTTCCTACGTGCTGCATCCCTACCAGATGGTCAAGGATCTGCGCACCGGATACGAGACCTCCGACACCCAGGGGGTCTTCGACGGTGACATTGATGCCTTCATCGAGGCCGGTATCCGTTGGCGGCACCAGCAGCGGGTCCAGGCTCGCGAGGAGGAAGCCAGCAAGTAGAGCTTCATCCGGCCGCTGCTTGGTCGGTGTTTCATGAGTGAGTAGTGTCAGTCTTCTTGATAGCCTCTGTAGGTGAATACCGAGGAACGGAGTGTCAATGGCGTTGATTTCGCTCAAGGACGTGACCAAGATTTACCCCAAGGGGTCCCGTCCAGCCTTGGATGACATCAGTCTGGATGTTAATCGTGGGGATTTCGTCTTTCTGGTGGGCGCCAGCGGATCGGGCAAGACCACACTGCTGCGTCTGCTCCTGCGCGAGGAGGAGGCCACCGAGGGGGAGATCCGTGTGGCTGGCAACGACCTAAGACGTCTGCGTAATCGCGAGATCCCAGGGTATCGGCGTTCCATCGGTTTCGTTTTTCAGGATTACAAACTGCTCAATAACAAGACCGTATGGCAGAACGTAGCCTTCACACTGGAGGTTATCGGCGCCCGTCGCTCCACTATCAAGACTCTGGTGCCTCAGGTGCTCAAGACTGTGGGTTTGACTGGCAAGGAGCACAACTACCCCCATGAGCTTTCCGGCGGCGAGGCCCAGCGAGTGGCTCTGGCCCGGGCTTACGTAAACAACCCGGAAATTCTGCTGGCGGATGAGCCTACCGGCAATCTTGATCCCACCACCTCCCTGGGCATCATGGAGGTCTTGGACGCCATCAACAGGACCGGCACTACCGTGGTCATGGCCACCCACAACGAGGAAATCGTCAATTCTATGCGTAAGAGGGTGGTGGAGTTGCATACGGGTCGGATTGTGCGCGACGAAGCCCATGGCTCCTACGATTCTTCGCGATTCTTCCCAGATGCTGAGGTTGCGGCGCGTTCTCATCACGCCATCGGGGATCCCAACGACGGCGATGCCCTGGACCGTGCACGCGAGGCTGGAGTTGCAGGGCGCCGTCCGGTGCAGATCGTCGGGCAGGATGGGATCAGCTCGGCTACCGGGCCCATCGGGGATGGAACCAAGGGGGCCAAGCAGGTGGTCCAAGCGGTGGCACAGGCCGTCAACCAGGGTCAGTACGGCGATGAGGGAATCGCGCGTCTAGCCAAGTCCATGCATTCGGGGAGAACCGGACGCTATGGAAAGGTCTTCACCTCGGTGGAGGACACCCTGACCTGGGGCAAGGGTCTGGGCAGTCTTGAGTCCACGCAGGAAGATTCCAATCAGCATGAAGATGCGGCTGCAGGACAGTACGATCGAGGGAAAAACTCTGAGTCGGATGAGCGATTCCGCAGGCCTATGGCTCAAGGCAGCCAGAATCGATCAGATCAATCGAGCGACGGTTCCAGTGGCAGAGGTCACGACAAGGCAGGAACTGATCGTTATCAGTCTGACAATCACTCCCGGACAGAGCATACAGCTTCTCGCAAACCCTGGAAGCCAGCCCCGGGTTCGGAGGATGCCGAGCCTAAGTCGACCGCTGAAAGCAGACCCCAGGATCGGCAGGCCGAGGATTCGGATCGTCGGAGGCATGACAGGAAACGAGGCAGTGATCGCAATCGGAACCGTGGACAGGAGGATAAACGAGACGGTCATGGTCAGCCTAAGAAGGATGATACGGCCAAGGACCGCCAGTCGATAAAGAACTCCTCCGCCAAGACTTCTGATCCTGAACAACGGCTCAAGAGGTCCGATCAGCCTTCGAAGTCTTATCGTTCCAGTCCAGCCGAGCCGACCGGCAAATCCAATCAGGATAGAGGTCAGATAAAGCAGGACGGAACGAAATCCTCAAAACGAGCATCCAACAAGCGCGGGACCAATAAAAAGGTCTCGACGGGCGAAAACCGTCATGGCGTCGAGTCCATGGAGGCTCCGCCGGCCCCTCCTGCTCCGCCTGAAGCTTCCAAGGATGCTAGGAAGTCCCAAGCAAAGAATGACGCACAGGCTCGGGATGAGCATGATGACGAGAAGAAGGCGGCACGATGAGACTGCGGTTCATCCTTTCCAGCACCTGGGACAACCTGCGCCGCAACGGGTCCATGATCCTCTCGGTCATGCTGGTCACCTTCATCTCCTTCCTGTTCATAGGTGCCTCGGGCCTCATGCAGGCTCAGATCAGCAAGGCCAAGGGAGACTGGTACGACCAGGTGGAGGTGGTGGTCTGGCTCTGCCCGGACGGCACCAGCCAGGCGGCCTCATGCGCGACCGGCAAGGCGCCCACCAATGACGAAATCGTCAAGCTGGAGAACACAATCAATACCGAGCTGAGCGACTCCGTGGCCAAGATCACCTATCAGAGCCGTGAGGACTTCTTCAAGAACACCTTCCTCAAGCAGTACCCTGACGGCACCTACGAGGGAAGGACCATGACCGCGGCAGACATGCAGGCCTCCCTGCGGCTCAAGCTCAAGGATCCGACTAAGTACCAGGTGGTCTCCGAGGTGTTGTCCGGACGCGATGGGGTCGAAGAGGTCTCCGACCAGCGTCAGATATTCGACCCGGTCTTCAAAATTCTCAACAGAGCTACAGCGGTTACCTTGGTTCTGGCCGTGGTCATGGTGATTGTGGCCATTCTGCTAACCGGCACCACCATCAGAATGAGCGCCGCCTCCCGTCGAAACGAGACGGAGATCATGAGACTGGTGGGAGCCTCCAACTGGACCATCCGGCTGCCCTTCATTTTGGAGGGCGTGGTGGCCTCCCTGCTGGGTTCGCTTCTGGCTGTCGGAGCACTGAGCGCCATCGTCAAGCTCTTCATTACCGACTGGCTGGCTCGCACGGTTCAATGGATGCCCTACGTGGATCAGTCCACGGTCTTGTTCATAGCCCCTATGTTGATCCTGGGGGCCATGCTCTTGTCCGCGCTGGCCTCTTCCATCTCCTTGCGACGGTATTTGCGTACATGATCCGCGGCGACTGGCCAATCAATCGGGGGTGCAATCTCTGTCATAATGATGACTAGCATGGAATTGATAGTGAGGAACTTGACCATGAATCGTACCAAACGGTGGGAGGCTATCTGCGGCCTCGTGGGGTCATTGGCCATGATGCTAGGTGGCGGGATCCTCGGGCTGACCGTAGCGCCCGAACCGGCGCGGGCCGACTGGAGCAGCTACCAGCAGAAAGTCCAGAACCACGCGGCCCTGAAGAGCAAGCTGGCTGGTGTCAGCGCCCAACTCGCCAACCAGATACTGAGTCTTGATGACCTGACTTCTAATCAGATTCCGGCTGCACAGCAGAGTGCCATCGATGCTCAGCAAAAGGCCGAGCAGGCGGACAGCCTGGTCCAGGCCACCAATGACCGCCTGGATGCTGCCCGCAAGGATCGTGCCGACCTGGAAGCCAAAATACGCCAGACAGGCCTTGATTATGACGATGCCAAGGCTGGCGTGGCTCAGATGGCAAGAAAGAGCTTTCATGGGTCCGAGACTTCTCAGATCATGGATGTGGTGACCAAGTCTTCAAGCGCCCAGGACTTCGTAGACAAGATGCAGTCCGATGCGGCTGTAACCAGGTCCGAAGCCAATACGGCCAACGATGCAGCCAATACCCTCAACTCCTCCATGAATCGTAAGCAGCGTCTGCAGGCCATCGAGGAGCAGATCAGCACGCTGAAGGCCAAGGCTGATCAGCAGCAGGCGATAGCCCAGCAGGCTGTAGCGGCGGCGCAGGCCAAGCAGGATCACCTGCAGGCCTTGCGTGACCAGGGGACCGCAGCACGCAAGCAGTTGGAAAGTCAAAAGGCTGCCCTGACCACACAGTCGGCCCGCGAGGCTGCAGATATCGTGGCCACCGAATCCATGATCGACTCTTTGAACACCGGCAATCCAGGCGGCAGCGCCGACCCTCACGCCGGCGGAGCCCAGCAGATAAGCAGTGGTGGTGGCTCCCGTCCATCACCTGCTCCACGGCCTACCCCGCCTAGCAACAATGGTGGCGGTGGCAATAGCGGTAAAGGCAACGGTGGTGGTGGCGCCTCCGGCATGAATTATGCAGTGCCTGGCAGCTGCCCTTCAGGTTCCGGATTTTGCTATGGCCATAACACTGGCAACTCAGTGGGCGGTAGCGCCTATCCTGCTCGGCAGTGCACACTTTGGGCTTATATACGCCGTTCGCAGCTGGCTCTGCCTGTGGGTTCCTATATGGGCAACGGTGCGGAGTGGGCCGGTACAGCTCGCGGCCTGGGCTATCTGGTCAATAACACCCCCCACGTTGGTGCTGTCATGGTCTTCGCCCGAGGCCAGCGGGTCACTAATTGGAACGCCGACTGGTCCTATGGTCACGTGGCTGTGGTCGAGCGGGTCAATGCGGATGGATCGGTGCTCATCTCCGAAGGGGGTACTGGCTTCGCCTCCTTCCCTACCTATGAGACGGTCTATGGGGCGGGCAACTACCAATACATTCACTACTGATGCCGATGCGGGCCAAGTCCGCCGCTTGGAACGGTGTTATCGCTGTCTGGAGTGCCAAGTAGCCTCCTTGGCGCGATCGAGAGGAGGATATTATGGCTAAGGAAACCGGCACGTCGATGATCGCCCAGAATCGCAGGGCCCGTCATGACTACCAGATTGAGGATCGGTATGAGGCCGGCATCGCGCTGACGGGGACTGAGGTAAAGTCTCTGCGCGAGGGGCGTGCTTCTCTGGCCGAGTCGTTCGTCAGCATTGACCGGCGGCACGAGGTCTGGTTGGAGAACGCCAATATTCCTGAATACCTCAATGGCACCTGGAACAACCACGCTCCCAAGCGCAAGCGTAAGCTGCTCCTCCACGCCAAGCAGATCGTTCGCTTGGAGCGGCAGATTCAGGCGAAAGGTTATACCATCGTCCCCTTGAGCCTGTACTTCAAGGACGGCAGGGTCAAGGTAGAGATCGCTGTGGCCCGAGGCAAGCGCGAGTACGACAAGCGCCAGTCTCTGCGGGAGGAGCAGGATCGCCGCGAGGCCCAAAGGGCCATGCGTTACCGCAACCGGCGCGGCTGAGCTCTCAGATAAACATCCCAAAACTCCTAAAGACTAAGAGTCGCCCGCTGATCGCTCTCTGCTCTATGCAGATTCGACACGCCCGGGGCGGGTGGCACCAGACAATCCCCGATAGCGCCTTTGGCTTGCTATAGAGCCAAAAACACTAGAGTATGCAGTTCGCAATATAGAGTTAACCTAATTCTGTGTGCATAAAAATACAAATATGTGCATAATAGTGCATGTCAACCAAGAGAAAATCAAGAGCAATGAGGGGTCGCTTCTGGGCGGTCCAGAAGAGGAGAAGACATGGGCAAGATCAAGGCGGTGTTGGCGACGGCTCTGAGTATCACCCTGCTGGCCTCCATCGGAGCCTGCGGAACCACAGACGAGGCGGACACCAGCAGTGCATCGGGCAAGGCCACCACAAGCTCCCACCCAGCGGCTTTTGACGTCAGTGGCATCAAGAAGGATCCGGCCATCGCGGCCAAGGTGCCCGAGTCGGTTTCCAAGGACGGGAAGCTGACCGTGGGCATGGAGACCTCATATGCGCCTGGCGAGTTTATGAATGAGGATGGAAAGACACCCATTGGCTATGACGTGGACCTGTCGAACGCCATTGCCAAGGTCATGGGACTCAAGGGGGAGATGGTCAGCGCCTCCTTCGATACCATCATCCCAGCCATCGGCAGCAAGTATGATGCTGGCATCTCCAGCTTCACCATCACTAAGGAGCGGATGCAGTCGGTCGACTTCGTCACCACTTTCAAGGCGGGTACGGCCTTTGCCGTCAAGAAGGGCAACCCCTCAAAGATCAATCCTGACGACATCTGCGGCGTCAAGGTCGGCGTACAGACCGGGACCATCGAAGAGCAGCAGGCTGCCGACAAGATCTCGGCCGAGTGCAAGGCCAAGGGCAAGAAGCCGGTGGATGTCCAGTCTTACAAGCAGCAGACTGATGCCGCCACGGCAGTGGTCAACGGCAAGATCGACGTTTTCTACGCCGACTCCCAGGTGACCGGTTATGCCATTAAGCAGACCGATGGACAGCTGGAGAAGCTGGGCAAGGATACCGACATTGTTCTTCAAGGTGCCGCCCTAAAGAAGGACAGCGGCATGGCAGAGGCCACTCAGGCGGCTCTTCAGAAGCTGATCGACGACGGCGTCTACGCCAAGATCCTCAAAAACTGGGGCGTTCAGAGCGGTGCGGTCGAAAAGGCTGAAATCAACCCTGCGGTCTCTGATTGAGGCAAGGCCAGGCGCGGGTCGTCACATCGGGCGACCCGCGCCTAAGCAGGTGGTTGAGCTAATAGGTCGGGCCTGAATAAGTACAGCGGTGCGGAAGGAAGCAGGAGATGCATACCAAAAAGGGGACGGACCAGATTCAGATCCCCGGCAGAATACATGCCAGGCCGGTGCGTAAGCCGGGGCCGATCGTCGCTGCCGTCATCGTGGCCATCTTCGTGGCCATGCTGATCCACGGCATGGTGACCAATCCTAACTTTGATTGGCCTACGGTCTGGAAGTATCTCTTCAATGAGCACGTCTTGGACGGCATCAAGTGGACCCTTCTGCTGACCGTCTATGCCATGGTCCTGGCTACAATCTTGGCCATCGTCCTGGCGGTCATGCGCAAGTCCTCCAATCCGGTGCTGCGCTGGGTCAGCTGGTTCTTCATCTGGTTCTTCCGTGGC
>NZ_JBVPQK010000050.1:0-13324 GCF_058197115.1 Bifidobacterium sp. POST2/T3 (B1) | reverse complement strand
GCGCCGGCCAGCCAGATGCTGATGCGGTGGCCGATCAGCTGGGGGACACCCAGGTAGAAGAAGAAGGCCCAGACCAGGACGGGTGTGCCCCTGAAGACCGCCACGTAGATGCGGGCAATCCAGGACAGGATCCGGTTGGGGCTTATCCGCCACAGTCCCAGGATGATGCCGATGGCCAGGGCGATGACGAAGGATATGGCTGTGATGGCCAGGGTGTTGCGCAGGCCCAGCATCAGGGATGGGAATGCCTGGCGGACCAGTTCGAAGAATCCTGGCCTGGAGGCGGAGGCACTCTTGCTGGAGTGGCCGCTGCCTACGTAGGAATCAACCAGCTTCTTATAGCTGCCGTCGGCCTTCATCTTGGCCAGACCCTCGTTGAAGGCGGCTACGAACTCCTTGTTCTCGCCCTTGCGGACGGCTGCCCCGTATGAGGCGCCAGGCTCCTTCTTGGTCACGGTCTTCAGTCCGTTGCCCTGGGCGATGCCGTAGGCCAGGACCGGGTAGTCATCGATGACCGCTTGGGCATTGCCGGACTTGACCATCTCGTACATGGTGGAGGACTGGTCCACCGCCTTGACTGTGAAGCCGTATTGGGCTGCACGCTGCTTGGCGAAAGCCTCACCCTCGCTACCCATCTTCACGGCCACCACCGTGCCTTGCAGATCCTTGTAGCTGTGGATTTGGTCGTTGTCCTTGGCGATGGCCATCTGTACGCCGGAGTCGAAATATGGGTCGGTGAAATCGTAGACCTGTTTGCGCTGGTCGGTGATGGTCATGCCGGCTATGACCACATCGGCCTGCTGTGAGTTCAAGGCCTGCAGGGCGGCGTTGAAGCCCAAGGACTGGATCTGCACCGAGAACCCCTCAATATCGGCGATCTTGCGAATCAGATCCATATCGATGCCGACCAGATTGCCAGACGAGTCCCTGAATTCGAAGGGGGCAAAAGTGGTGTCGGTGGCGACGCGGAAGGATCGTCCGTGGACCGCCTGCGCGGCGGGGGAGTCCTGGGTCGCCTGCGCCGGCGTGGCCAGGGGGGCGACGATCAGGGCTGAGAGCCCCAGGACCAGGGCGAGCAGGCCGACGACCCACCTGCCTGGACCCGATGTCCATCCCTGGCGAACATGCTTGGCGATCACTGGCGATTCTCCTTATTGCTCCGACCTGTACCGGTCCCGATTTTTCAGGCGACAGGCCTTGCTGCCGCCCATGGACTTTCCTGAAGATATCCAGGCTGATGACCAGTAAACTGTACACACACCGTATTTCTGGAACCCAACTACGCGCTGGGCGATACGGTCACATGGGTTTCCAGTCTAGCGCGTTCGTCTTGCTATTTGTGGCAGGCTCAGGCCTATGCTGGTGAGGGCGGGGAGCCATAGGGGCCCCGAGGAATGAGGTATTGCAGATGGTTGATGATCTCTTCCAGGCGGCTGATCCCCCCGAGGAGCACACCCTGCCTTTGGCTGTCAGGATGCGGCCCAGAAGCCTGGACGAGGTGGTCGGCCAGGACAAGGTCACAGCCCCTGGAACCCCCTTGGAGCGCCTGGCCCGGTCGGATCCGAACAACCGTCTGACGGCTCCCAGCTCGGTTATTCTTTTCGGTCCTCCCGGTGTGGGCAAGACCACCCTGGCCTACATTGTCGCCCGACAATCCGGGCGGCATTTCGAGGAGCTTTCGGCCGTTACCTCGGGGGTTAAGGAGGTCCGGCAGGTTATCGCCCAGGCTCGTGAGCGGCTGGTCAGCCAGGGACAGGAGACAGTCCTCTTTATTGATGAGGTCCACCGCTTCTCCAAGTCCCAGCAGGATGCCCTGTTACCCAGCGTAGAGAACCGGGATGTGACTTTTATCGCAGCCACCACGGAGAATCCCAGCTTTTCGGTCATCTCGCCCCTGCTTTCGCGCTCGGTGGTGGTCAAGCTGGAGGCCTTGGACGATCAGGACCTGGCCAAGCTGGTCCGCAGGGCTGTCAAGGACCAGCGGGGGCTCAAGGATCAGGTAAGACTGGATCCAGAGGCTTTGGACCAGATCGTGCGTTTTTCCGGAGGTGATGCCCGTCGTGCTCTGACCATTTTGGAGGCTGCAGCGGGAGCTGTCACCGAGGACGGGCCTCGTGCCAAGGGGGCGCGTCGGCCGCTGATCAATGCCAAGGTGGTCTCCTCGGTCATGGACGTGGCCTCTGTCCGCTATGACAAGAAGGGTGACGATCACTACGACGTGGCATCGGCCTTCATCAAGTCAATGCGGGGTTCTGACGTGGATGCGGCCCTGCACTACCTGGCTCGGATGATCCGGGCTGGCGAAGATCCGCGCTTCATCGCCCGACGAATCATGATCGCCTCTGCCGAGGAGGTAGGCATGGCTTCTCCGGAGGTGTTGGAGATCACGGTCGCAGCTGCTCAGGCCGTGGCCATGGTGGGCATGCCTGAGGCCCGCCTGATCCTGGCCGAGGCAGTTATCGCCGTGGCTACCGCACCCAAGTCCAACGCGTCCTACCTGGCCATCAACCAGGCCCTGGAAGACGTGGACGCCGGGCATATCGGCCAGGTTCCCCTTCATTTGCGCAACGCTCCCACCAAGCTGATGAAGGCCTGGGGCAACCACGAGGGCTATCAGTATGCCCACGATGCGCCGGACGCGGTGGCGCCTCAGCAGTACATGCCGGACGAACTGGTCGGACGACGCTACTACCATCCCAATGACCGGGGCTATGAGCGCCAGCTGGGCCCCCGTCTGGAAGCCATCAGGGCCATCCTGGACAGGGCCGCCGGGTCGGAGGGAAACGCCGGGTCTAGGCAATGACCGTCCAGACTCCTATACTGAACACCCAATAGACGTTGAGCAGCCACACAATGACCGAAACGCCGCAGGGTCCAGGCCTTCCATATTGACGGTCGCCACGCTCCCACAAGGAGCCTGTCGCCGTCGGCAGGTCTGGCATAGACGCATGGGGGCATACCTGCCCTCATGCACGGGCGCGAGGGTGACGATGTCGACAGCGGTCATTGACAAAGCAGACATATCCGAACAATCAAAGGGTCTCGGTGTGGCCGAGGACGACCTGGCGGTCCGCGAGATTACCCGGCGAGTAGACAATGCTCGTGAATCGAGTACTTTCTACAAGATCGTGGCCCTGGTGGCTGCGGGAATGCTCATGGACAGCATCGATGTCTATGTGGGCAGCGCAGTAGCCAGTTCGGCCTTGAGCACCGGATGGTCCACGGTCGCCCAAAATTCCCTCTTCCTGTCGGCCGGCTTCCTAGGGCTCCTGGTGGGTTCGCTGCTGGCCGGGTTTATCGGAGACCTGCGTGGACGCAAGACCGCCTATCAGATCAACCTGTTGCTCTTCGGAGGCTTTACCCTGCTGGGCGCTCTGGCACCGAACATGGCCGTCCTTTCGGTCTGCCGTCTAGGGGCCGGCCTGGGGCTGGGCGCCGAGATTGTCACCGGCTTCTCCATGGTCAACGAATTCGCTCCCATCAAGCACCGCGGCCGTTGGAGCGCCATCGTCTCGCTCGTGGCTAACACCGGAGTCCCCCTGGCCATGCTCCTGTGCGCCTGGATCATTCCCCGCTGGTCATGGAGGCCGCTCTTTGTGGGCATTGGCTTGGCAGCTGCGTTGATCTGGTACCTGCGGCGTGACATCCCTGAGTCTCCTCGCTGGCTTGCCCTGCATGGGCGGATGGCCGAGGCCACCCAGGTGGTTGAACTTCTGGAGGCCGATAACGGTCGGAAAGAGTCAGAATCTGACACTGTCAGTGGCTCCGCCCTCGCCGGAAAAAATGAGGGAATTAAGGTACCTGCCAAGGCATCGGGTAGCGTTGTCCGTGGCCTGATTGTGGCCATTGTGGCAGTTTCAGCCACTAACGTCTGCTCCTATGCTTTCACCTCCTGGGTGCCCACCATCCTACTCAAGAGGGGTATTGATCTGAGCGGATCCCTGTGGATCAGCACTCTGATGATGCTGGGTGCCCCTCTGGGCTGCCTGATTGGATCCCTGCTTCTGGACCGGATTGGCCGCAAGCGGATCATCGTCACGGCCTTCCTGCTGACGGCGGTCTTCGGTCTGCTCTATGCCGCGCAGACCAGCCAGGTCACGGCCATTCTGGTGGGCATCCTGCTTATGGCCAGCCTCTATGTCCTCATGTCTTCGGTGGTGGCGGTCTATGCGCCTGAGCTCTTCCCGACCACTGTCCGCTTCCGTTGCGTAGGCATTGCCAATGCCGTTGCCAAACTCTGCAATGTGCTCATGCCCGTGCTCATTGGTGCCATGCTCAGCCGGTGGGGGAGCACTTCAATATTTGTCACCATCAGCCTGGTGGCCCTGGCCTCCATGCTGGTTGTGGGCCTGATGGGCTGGGAGACGTCCGGCCGTTCGGTGGGCTGATAGGGCCGATCCAAGGGCGTAAAGGATATAAAAGGTAAAAGGCCTGGCATGAGCCTGGTACCGTCGACGGGCGGTCAAGGGATCGGCCAGGTCCTTTTCTCATTATTAATCCTTTCTCAGGAAGAGAGATCAGAGCTGGTTAGCCAGCAGCCGGTTGTAGACGCAACGTAACTCGGTTTGAAAGGTCTCGGGGTCGATGTCGGGATTCTGCTTGAACAGGTCAATCCACCAATTGTTGACCAACCTGATCCTCTTGCGAGCCATATCTGCGCCTGACCTGGTCAGGGCGATGATATTGACTCGGTGATCAGCGGGGTTCTGTTCACGGCTGACCAGGCCCTGGGCTTTCAAAGCCTTGAGATCCCGAGCCAGCAGACTGGGATCCACGCACAGGTCCCGTGCTATCTGGCGCTGGCTGAGGCCTGGATGATCATAGAGGTATACAATCAGATCACCTTGGGTACCACGTAAGGTGGAGTCGCCTGTATACCGGCTGGCATCGTTGCGTGCATGCCGGTAGATTCCGGCTATGCAGCTGCTCAGGTTGTGGTAGTGGCTCTTCTTTAACATCGCTGCTGCCCCCTAGCTGGTAAGGAAGATCGAAGAATTCTGCAGGCATGGTTAACCCGATAACCGCATGGACCCCTTCGGCGCCGTTCCCCTTCCAGGCCTATTTTCAGCAACTCCCTAGCCTCGGCCCAGCACGGACGACGCATTTTTCATCATATCAATGCTGTCGACACCTTGGGGATGGTCCACAATCGGAACAGGGGCCAGGCTCATCATGATTTCTCATGCCCTGCTCCTACTCAATGTCCATATCAGTCGATCATCCAGGAATTTTCTGTCTACCTCAGGCTCCTGGACTAAAAGGAATTGCCTTTTTGCTCGGCCAAGGTCGGGGACTATCACCGTCGTTGCTCCACGGTATGCTAAAATGTTTTCTTTTCGCGACCTAATCTGGAAAGGGCTGGCATGCGGGTACTGGACTTCGACGGCACCATCTACGATGGCGAGAGTTTGCTTGACTTCTACCTGTTCACTGCCCGCAAGGATCCGCGGGTGCTGCACTACCTGCCGGTTGCCCTCTTCTATGCCGTCCGCTACCGCTTGGGCCGGGTCACCCTGGAGCAGCTGGATTCGGCCATGCGTCGGGTGGGCTCGCGCTACCTGCGACGGTTGACCTCGCGTCCCGGCTTTGACATGGACCGGCTGGTCAGCCAGTTCTGGGATGCCAACATGCACAAAATCATGGATTGGTACACCCCCCAGGCCGACGACGTGGTGGTGACCGCCTCATTCGATCTGGTGGCCGGGGAGGCCTGCCGACGACTGGGCATCAACCACTGCATCGGCTCCACTCTGGATTTGGAGTCCCTGACCGTGGGCTACCTCAACTTCGGACCTGACAAGCCCATGCACTTTCAGCGGACCCTGGGCCAGGAGGCGGCAATTGACGCCTTCTACACCGATTCGGCCTTCGACCTGCCCATGATCAATCTTGCCCGGCGGGCCTACCTGGTCGAGCATGGCAAGGTCCGCCGCATCAAATAGGCCAAGTCTGCCTGCATCCTCCTCCTCACTGGTAAAGACTCCTTCTGGAGGGATGATTCCATCATTGAAGCGGCCTGTGTGCTAGTTCATGATTCGAAGGGGAAGACCAATCCCCACTGGCGGCGCAGGGAGTCCATGAGCTCCATGATGCGCAGGGTGTCTTTGTGGGGCATCTGGGCGCACTCGGTCTTGCCGTCCAGGATGGCCTGTGCGGCGCTGGCCACCTCGTATTCATAACCGGTCAGCTGGTCGGGGATGGGGTAGCTCTTCCTCAATTTATGGTCCTCGTCGTACAGGTCGATGGACTCCACATTGTTGATATTGGCACACTGCAGGTAACCCTGGTCTCCCCAGATGTGGCCGGTCCGGTCGCTGACTGAGACCATGGAGCTGGTTGCTGCTCCCATGGATCCATCCTGGTAGAAAATGGTTGTGGAGTTCTGGCTGTCCACGCCCTCCGGGCTGCGGACCCAATCCGTGCAGACCCGTTCGATGGGCTTGGGTCCCATGACCATGTCGATGAAGTTGAGAGGGTAGACACCCACGTCGAGCAGGGCGCCACCGGCCAGGGCGGGGTCGGTCATTCTGGCCTTGCCCACGGTTGCATATCCTCCCAGGTTGGCGGTCACGGTTTTGACGGTGCCTATTTCTCCCGAGGAGATGACATCGTCGATGATGGAGCGCGAGGGCATGTACCTGGTCCAGATGGCCTCGGTGCAGAGCAGGCCGGTGCTCTCGGATGTCTCCATGACCTGCCTGGCTTGGTCGGCGTTAGCGGTGAAGGACTTCTCAACCAGCACGTTCTTCCCGGCCTTCATGCAGGCGATGGCCTGCTCGGCGTGGAGGCTGTGAGGCGTGGCGATGTAGACCAGATCCACCTGGGGATCATCCAGGAGTTCCTGGTAGGAGCCATAGGAATGCTGGAATCCATATTTTTTGGCGAAGTCGGCTGCGCGATCCCCGTCCCTGGCGGCCACAGCATAGGGGGCCACCAGGTGGCTGTACTGCGGATCTTGGGCCATCATGACCACCGTCTTGGCTAGGACGTTGGCTATACTTCCAGCGCCGAGAATGGCGAAGTTGACCCGCATTCCCTTCTGCTCAGCCTCTTGTCGTTTGCCGTTCAATCTGCTCATCCTTGACTCCTTCGTTCGACTGACCATCTGCTGTGATGGCCTCATACAATTTCTGCAGGGTTTCTTGGGCATGACGTGCATCCAGCTCGCACTCCCAGACGGTGAAAACCCGCCAGCCCATGGCTTTCAGCTTATCGCCCTGCTCCTGATCCCGCAAACGGTTCCTTGTCAGCTTTGTGGTCCAAAACTCCACATTGGATTTGGGAAGGGAGAATTTGGCACAGCCCTGATGCATGTGCCAGAAACAGCCATTGACGAATACCATGGCCCGCCACTTGGGCAGAACCACATCAGGATGGCCCGGATACCTCTTGTCATTCTTGCGGAACCGCAGACCGCGCGAGAAGAGGTAGGACCGGACCTGGCGTTCTATTGATGTTTCCGTGCCCCTGATTCGGGACATGGTGTAGCTGCGTGTGCCGGGCTGGAATCTGCTGGGTGTCTTTTTCGAAACCATCCCCGGCACGGCTCAGAGGACTTCGACGCTGTTGATGAAGACCGGCTCAAGGGGACGGTCGCCCGAGTCGGTGGCCACGGCATCCAGCTTGTCGACCACCTTCCGGGAATCCTCATCAGCCACCTGGCCGAAGATGGTGTGGTGTCCGTTCAACCAAGGGGTGGGCACGGTGGTGATGAAGAACTGTGATCCGTTGGTGCCATGGGTCTTTCCGGTGGCGGGATCCCGGCGCAACCCTGCATTGGCCATGGCCAGCTTGTAGGGTTCCTCAAAGGTCAGGGAGGGGTCGATCTCATCATCGAACTCGTAGCCGGGGCCGCCTGTACCCGTACCCAGTGGACAGCCGCCCTGAATCATGAAGTCCTTGATGATTCGGTGGAAGGTCAGCCCGTCATAGAAAGGATCCTGACGCTTCTGGCCCGTTTCGGGGTCGGTCCAGTCCTTGCGACCGGCGGCCAGATCCAGGAAGTTAGCTACGGTTTCCGGGGTCTTATCGTCAAAGAGGTCCAGGCGAATGTCGCCTTCTGAGGTATGCATGATGACTTTGCTCATATCCCCAATCCTTTCATAAGACGGCGACGCGCACCGAGGATCCAAAAGGCATCAGGGCCAGGCGGGCCATCTTGAAGGCCTGCAGGCCGAATGGTATGCCCACCACGGTCAGCATGGTGACCAGTCCGGCCGCCAGATAGGCCAGAGCCAGCCACCAGCCACCCAGGATGATCCAGAGCAGGTTGGCCAGCCAGGATCCCAGCCCGCCTCCGTAGATGACCTGTCGGCCAAATGGGGTCAGGGTGAGTCTGACCATCTTGAAGGCCTGGACCCCCAGGGGGATACCCACCACTGTCAGGCAGAGCACGATGCCCATCAGGGTCCAGGCCAGTGCAATGGCCAGTCCTCCCAGCAGCAGCCAGCAGATGTTGCCGATCAGGCGCATGTAGGTCCTTCCGTCAGTGTGGCGATGACGGCCTTGGCGCAGGCGGTCACTTTTTCAATGATGATGGTCAGCCGTTCCTGCCGCTGTTCGGGCGCAAGATCCTGGTCCAGAGCATCGATCAGTCGCATGCCGGATTGGACGATGCCACGTGTCACTTCCACGCCCATGGCAGGATCTGTTGGCCGCAGGGCTGCCCATGCCTGGATCAGCGGCTGGTTGACCTGCCGGTGGAAGTCCAGAAGGGCTTGGGCCTGCCGGTCCGTGGGTCGATCGCTCCTTGGGACGGGCTCCTGGGGGTTGGAGGGATTGCCGTAGATCAGGGTCTGGCGTAACTGTTCGTCGTGCTGCTCGGCATAGAGGTTCATCAGCCAACCATGTCCGTGCAGCCCGGCTTGTTCCAGATTGGTGCGGGTCCAAATCTCGACTGTCCGGCGCGGGTCGTCTGTCCTGCCCAAGGCCTGATCCAGGGCCTGACCCCAGTCGGGCAGGTGCCGTTCCATGACCATGTCGCAGAGCTGGTCGGCATCCCGGGCATAGCGGTAGAGGGAATTCCGGGCCAGATTGGTGCGTCGGGCCACCTCAGCCATGGTCAGCCGGTCGCGTCCGCCGGTGCGCAGGATGGCCTCGGCGGCGGCAATGATCTGGTCTAGTGTTTTGGCGCGGTGTTCCTGGAGCGTGGATTCGTGGATCCTGGGCATGGTCCTCCTTGGTTCGGCCTCCTGGTTGCAGCGACGATGAATCAAGCTCAGCCGGTCATGGGGCATATGATATGGCCTATTTACAGCAGAGCCAAGCCGTAAGGGTCTCTTTAGCGTGCGGCTTGTCCGCGCTGAGTGAACTTGCCAGATGGATTTTCGCGACGTATAGTCGCAAAAAATTCGCAGACCAGGGCGAGGGGGGAGATCTGATGACTGGATCGGCAAGCATAGACGTGAAGAAAGGCAGTATGAAAGGCAGCCTGGGTTCTCAGGAGACGACACCGCCCTGGCGTGCCCTCTGGGTGTTGGCCCTGGGTCTGGCCATGATTGTGCTGGATTCGTCCATTGTCAACGTCTCCATTCCTTCCATCATCGCTGCCATCCACATCAACTTGGCTCAAGCTCAATGGGTGACCGCTCTCTACAGCATCGTCCTGGCGGCCCTGCTCCTGCCTTCCGGTCGTTTGGGGGACATGATCGGACGCAAGCGGATCCTGCAGGTGGGTACGGTCATCTTTGTGTTGGGTTCCATCTTCGCTGCATCGGCCTCCTCCGGCACAATGCTGCTTCTAGCCCGGCTTGTTCAGGGAATCGGCGGCTCCCTGGTCATGCCTTCCACCTTGTCCACCGTTTCCGCCACCTTCCGGGGTCGTCACCGGGCCACTGCATTCGGCATCTGGGGGGCTGTCATGTCATCCGCTGCGGCGATCGGTCCCTTCCTGGGCGGGGTCTTCACCAGTACAATCGGATGGCGATGGATCTTCCTGGTCAATCTGCCTCTAGGACTGATCGTTCTCGTGGCCAGCGCAGTCTTTGTGCCCGAGACCAAGTCCGCTCCCCGGCAGACTGGTGACCGGTGGGGGATGCTTGCCGACTGGAAGGGCATACTTCTTTCGGCTCTAGGGTCGGCCCTGGTGGTCTTTGCGCTGATTGAGGGGCAGACCTACGGCTGGTGGCATCCGCGCGCCGCACTTGAACTGGGCCCGCTGCACTGGTCCGTATCGGCGCCCCTGTCGCCGGTTCCGGTCAGTCTGCTCCTGGGGCTGGCCCTGCTGGCTGCCCTTGCGCTGACCGAGCTGGCCAGGGCACGCAAGGGCAAGATGGTCATCCTGGACGTGTCCATGTTCGCCATTGGCACCTTCGGCTGGGGCAACCTGACGGCCGCCATCGTCAACGCCGGTCAGTTCGCGGTTATGTTCATCCTGCCTCTCTACCTGATCAACGCCAGAGGCCTAAGTCCCCTGGGGGCAGGATCCATCCTGGGCGTCATGGCCCTGGGGTCAGTTGTTTCGGGGGGTCTGGCTCGAGTGGTCTCAGCCCGACTGGGAGCTGGAGGCACGGTGCAGACGGGCCTGCTGATGGAAATCGTCGGCGTGGCCCTGTCCATTCTGCTCATGCGTGGGTCGGTGCCGGTTTGGCCCATGACCCTGACTCTGATTATCTACGGTGCTGGTCTGGGCTTTGCCTCGGCACAGCTGACCAGTCTGGTGCTGTCCGGTGTTCCGGTATCCCAGTCCGGCCAGGCTTCAGCCACCCAGTCCACCATTCGTCAGTGGGGGACTGCCCTGGGCGCTGCAGTTTCCGGTTCCGCCCTTTCCCTGGCTCTGAGCCTGGTGCTGCCAAGACATCTGACGGCCCTCAAGGGGATTTCAGTGCAGATCGCCGATGGCCTGGTCAGATCGGTTCAGTCCTCTGCAGGTAATGCCATCGTCGGCATGCGAGCTCAAGGCACCCGGGGCCGACTGGGAGCCTTGGGTCCTCAAGTGACCAATGCCTTGACTGAGGGATTCACCCAAGGCGCCCAGTGGGCCATGGGCTTTGCAGTCCTGTTGCTTCTCCTGGGACTGGTCGCCTCGGTGCTGGTGCGTAGGGCTGCTCGCAAAGCTGGCGCCGATAAGGTCTGAGGCATCCGCACCCTGCTTCTTTGCCTCGGTTTTTTTGGGATTGTCTGCCGGTCAGCAGGCCCAGGCACGGTTTAGAATCATTGGTATGGTCAAACAAGAGGAACAGCCGCGGCGGGATGGCGATCTGCTGGTGGCTCTGGCTCAGATAGACACCTGTGTGGGCGATCTTGACGGCAACGCCGACATTATTATGGACTACTCCCGAAAGGCAGCTGAGCAGGGAGCGACCCTGGTGGTCTTTCCCGAGATGAGCCTGACCGGTTACCCAATCGAGGACCTGGCATTTCGTGCCAGCTTTCGTAGGGCCGCCTGGTCTAGGGCCGACCGTCTGGCCAAGGAGCTGGACGAGCAGGGTCTGGGCCATCTGTATGTGATCGTGGGGACCGTGGGCACCGATACGGATCAGGACAGGCCTCGCAATCGGCTGGTGGTCCTGCACCAGGGGCGGGTCGAGGCCGGCTACGACAAGCACTTCCTGCCCAACTACGGGGTCTTTGACGAATACAGGATTTTTACCCCGGGGGATAGGACTGTGGTCCTGGAGGTGCAGGGGCACCGGATAGGGCTGGCCATCTGCGAGGACATCTGGCAGGAGGGCGATCCCATCAGCGACCTGGCTGGCAGGTGCATTGACCTCCTGGTGACCATCAATGGCTCTCCCTTCGAGGAGGGCAAGGGGCATGTCCGCTACGAGTTAGCGGCTCGCCGGGCCAAGCAGGTCGGTGCGCCTCTGCTCTACCTGAACCAGGTGGGCGGGCAGGACGATCTGGTCTTTGACGGCGGCAGTTTCGTGGTCGACCAGGATGGCACCCTGCTGGAGCGCTCGCCTAGATTCGTCCAGGATCTGTCTACTTGGACCCTTCCTGCACCAGGGGAGCGCCCACTGCCCAGTGAGTCATGCATGGCCGAAGAGATGCCCGGGGATGAGGAGGTCTATCGGGCCTGCGTGTTGGGGCTGAAAGACTATATGGCCAAGAACCACTTCACTGGCGTCTGCCTGGGGCTGTCAGGCGGAATCGACTCGGCCCTGGTGGCCACCATGGCCGCCGATGCCTGCGGAGGGGAGCATGTACGCGGCATCTCCATGCCCAGCCGTTATTCTTCGGAAGGTTCCCGGGATGATGCTGCCGACCTGGCCCAGCGTTTGGGCGTGCGTTACGTGGTCCAAGCCATAGGCCCGGAATTTGATGCCTTCCAAGGACAGTTGCATCTGGAAGGGGTAGCGGAAGAGAATCTGCAGGCCCGGATACGCGGCGTCATTGTCATGGCCTACGCGAATGCCGAGGGGCTTCTGGCCCTGGCCACCGGAAACAAGTCCGAGCTGGCTTGCGGCTATTCAACGATCTATGGCGATGCGGTCGGCGGCTACGCACCCATCAAGGATCTGCTCAAGACCCGGGTCTGGCAGCTGGCCCGCTGGCGCAACGCTGAGGCCCAGGCAAGGGGTGAGCGTGAGCCCATCCCGGTCAACTCCATCGTCAAGCCTCCCTCGGCCGAGCTGCGCCAAGGGCAAAAAGACTCTGATTCCCTGCCAGACTACAGCCTGCTCGACAAGGTCCTTGAGGCATACATCGAGCATGCGCATGGTCGGGCCGACCTTCTGGCCGACGGCTTCGATCCCGACACGGTCGACACGGTCATGCGGCTGGTGGATCGGGCCGAGTGGAAGCGGCGCCAGTACCCGCTGGGGCCCAAGGTCACCTCCCTGGCCTTCGGCCGGGACCGGCGGCTGCCCGTCACCAACGCCTTCAGGGAGTGATCGCTATGGGCTCCGAAGAGCAGCGGACGGCCTGGTACTTCAATACCGTCACTGGCAGACCCGAGCAGGGCAAGCTGTCTCCGCAGGACAGGCGGATGGGCCCCTACCACAGCAGGCAGGAGGCCCTCGATGCCTGGAAGATTGCCAAGCGCCGGAACAAGGAATGGGATGAAGAGGACCGCCGTTGGCGGCAGGCCTGGGAGGGTGATCCTGGGCAGGAACAGTCCTCAGCTGACAGATGAAGCTTCCGCTGGATCGCACACCAGCGTTGGCAACCAGTTGGCTGAGCAATCAGAATGGATCGGGGCTCAGGCGGTGTGCCGGGCGAGCTTGCAGGATATGGGCGTGGCGCCTATTGCGAGTCTGCTCGCAGTGTGATATAGCTCACGTCGTGATTCGGTTTCCCGTGGTAATGCGCCCCCTATACTTGAAAGTGACAGTGGTGTGAGGAAGCGCCATTGACCATATCAACAAGGAGTTGACTATGACAG
>NZ_JBVPQK010000049.1:0-13497 GCF_058197115.1 Bifidobacterium sp. POST2/T3 (B1) | reverse complement strand
AAGCATCATGCCATCGTCAAGAAGCTCAGCTCGGTGGAGACCCTGGGATCGGCATCAGTCATCTGCTCCGACAAGACGGGGACGCTGACCCGCAATGAGATGACCGTTGAGCGGGTGGTCGTCCCCTCGGGACAGGTCCGACTCACTGGCACCGGGTACGCCCCTGAGGGAGCTATGCAGCCGGTCGAGGCCGGAGGGTCTGACGACCCGCTGACGGACACCATCGATTCATCCTTGGCTAAGGCGGTTGAAGAGACCCTGATGGTCGGGACCATCGCCAACGACGGAGACCTTCACTGGCAGGTGGACGAGGCCGAACCGGATTCCCAGGCCCAGTCTGGATCGGGACAGGGTCACTGGCAGATCGTCGGTGATCCTACAGAGGTCTCGCTGATTGTCGCCGCTCGCAAAGTCGGCGCCGATGCCAAGGCTGATGGCTACCGTCGTCTGGCCGAGATTCCCTTCACATCGGAGCGCAAACTCATGTCGGTCCTGGCTGTCCCGAATGACGGCGACGAAGGGCAATCGCGCCTCTTCTGCAAGGGCGCGCCCGACGTGCTGCTTGGCCGATGTGACCGGATTCTCGATGGCGGCCACGTCAGGCCTATCACCAGCGCCGATCGGGAAAGGATACTTTCCCAGGTCAGCAGCCTCTCGTCGGATGCCTATAGGACTCTGGGGCAGGCTTTCCGACCTATATCCGACCGCGAATTGTCATCGCTGACCGAAGCCGACGAGGGGGAGGAGCCGTCAAGGACGATTGGGACAGATCAGGTGGACCAGTTGTCTCAGATATCTCAGCATGCCCCGGCGGTCCGCCTGTCTGCCGACAAGGTGATCCAGGAAAGCACCCGACTGGAGAGCAATCTGATCTGGACGGGCATGGTTGGCATCATCGACCCGCCCCGCACCGAGGTCCGCCAGGCGGTGGACCAGGCTCATAAGGCCGGTATCAGAACGATCATGATCACTGGCGACCATCCACTCACCGCAGCCAGAATCGCAGGGGACCTGGGCATCATCAAGCCTGGACAGCCCGCCTGCACCGGCGAGCAGCTGGATGCCATGGATTCGGACCAGCTTCGTGAGACCACCTCCAAGGTCTCCGTCTACGCCCGCGTGGCCCCCGAGCACAAGCTGAGGATCGTCGAATCGCTCCAGGACCAGGGCAAGGTCGTGGCCATGACCGGCGACGGCGTCAACGATGCCCCCGCTGTCAAGACCGCAGACATCGGCGTGGCCATGGGCATCACCGGGACCGAGGTCACCAAGGAGTCAGCCAAGATGATCCTGGCGGACGACAATTTCGCCACCATCGTCCAGGCTGTGCGAGAGGGCTGGGGCATATTCGACAACATCCGCAAGTTCCTGCGCTACCTGCTCAGCTCCAACATGGGAGAGGTCTTCACGGTCTTCGGTGGAGTGGTCTTTGCAGGGCTTCTGGGCATATCGCAGCCCGGTATGGCGGGTGTCACCGTGCCGCTGCTGGCCACCCAGCTGCTCTGGATCAACCTTCTGACCGATGCGGCCCCCGCGCTGGCCATGGGTGTGGACCCGCAGACCGATGATCTGATGGATCGCCCGCCCCGATCCATCAACGACCGGGTGATCGACCGGGACATGTGGGTTGACATCATCTATATAGGCCTGGTCATGGCTGTGGTCACCCTGATCGGCATGGACATGCATCTGAGCGGCGGCCTCTTCACCGACAGGTCCGTCCAGGCGATCGGTCACGAGGCGCAGATCAGGGAGGCGCGGACCATGGGCTTCACCATCCTGGTCTTCGCCCAGCTCTTCAATGCGCTAGCATCTCGATCCTCTCGGAAGTCGGCCTTCCTGGGACTCTTCAGTAACCTCTGGCTCTGGGGTGCCATAGGGATCTCGATTCTGCTCCAGCTCCTGGTGATCTATGTGCCCTTCCTGGGTGAGGCTTTCGGCACCGTTCCCCTCCAGCCTCAGGCCTGGCTGGAGTGCATCGCTTTGGCCTCCCTGGTCCTGGTAGCTTCGGAGCTGCGCAAACTGTTCAACGGGACAGTCAGACAACTGCCGGTTTGACCTCTCCTCGCCCCTCCCCCTTCCCTTAGGAAGGCAGATAATACGTTGGTATATCAAAAAACCGGAAAGTTGGTTGATTACCGTAAGTCACTTATTTCGTCACTTTATGAGCATGAATGATTCCGCGATCAGACAGGCTGCTCCGGCAATGGCCTGCATGCATTGCTGGTTTTGTCCATCCTGATCTGGGAACTGGTTCCAGTATCGAGAATCATGTTATGAGAAGAAGGAGGATCAACCTGCACCGCGAGGAAATTGATCGATCTGGCAGCTTCTCCAGAAAGCATCGCTGTGACCTGCGTTGAGAAACAAGAATCACTGCTGTCTTTTTCTTCCTCTTCTAAGGAATCTTCTGTTTCTGTAGTCGCTACAATATGGTTACTGGCAATGTAATTGCCGGAACCATTGATGAGATGAATGATGACTGGCGTAGTGCCAATGGGATTAATGCTGGTGCTATCCAAAATATATGAAAAATGATTGGCAATCAGTGAATTGTTATTGCCATCAATACGCACAATGCCGTACAAATCGTTCAGTCCGTTGTCGTGGTCCTGCATCGGAGGCCACGGTTCATGTGCTCGATAGATATGATTTGCGGCTACCAGATTGTCCGAGGAATCGTCTCGCAAATCTATCATTCCGGGGTAGAAGGAATGTAATCTATTGCTGGTGATAGTTGAGCGTACAACGTTTTTGAAGTAGATGCTGCTGGCACCTCGTGGGAATATATTATTGCTGGAAATTAGCAGTCCACCGAAGTGCTCAGCGAAGATCGAATACCCTTTATAGCCTGCGCCGATAAGGTTGTCGGTTATTTTCGACGCTTGTCCCCAATCTCTTAGTTCAATGCAGTTTCCACATTCAGCGATGAAATTATCATGGATGCTTAAGGCATCGGCTTGCTTGATGATTATGCCATGTTCTAGGTAAACCAGCCCCATGCCATTTACCCGGAAAGAATCTTGAGCACATGCTACATAAATACCGGTTTTCCCATTGATATAGGTATTTTCAGGATTCTTCTCACTCGACCCGTCGTCTACAAAATGCAGACCATCGATGCAGAAATGGGAAAATTCGACCGAGCTAATTCGCGGACTTCCATCCCTTTTGATGAGAAAGGCTGCGGATGAGGTTTCATCATCCTTCCTCGGTTTGAGGTTCACCAGTATTCGGCTTCCTCCGGGCCATAGCTCATGTAATGACTGCTCGTTTGCCTGTGAAAGATTGAAACGAATACTCGACGATGTGAAACCGTGACCGGAGCCAACGATAGAGAGATAACTAATGTCAATAAGTACTTGTGTTTCCAGATGGTAATCCCCCGGGGGAATGAATATGGTGGCCCCAGGTTTCCCTCCTTCATCCAAGTCGATTTGGCTCTGATTCCGTTTGATGTCTTTGATCATGCTGTTGATCACTAGGCCTATATCCTTGTAGGGATCTCCGACTGGCCATTGCGTCACATCATAATAGGTACGACTGGTCATCTATGTCCTCCTTGAACGGTTGTTGTCTTGTAGCTACTGTGCTGCTGAACATTGCTGGGTACTGGGTCTATTCGCGGTGCGCTCTGGGATTCCATGCATCTGTGAATAGATACAACAGGATAATCATAAATGAATAATTGTCATATTTCAACCGATAAATATAGTATTTCATGGTTAAAAATGGCTTATTTACAGTGATTGGCAGAATGCTTGCTATTTATATATTAATCGGTTGACATATACTCTAAAAAAACATATATTGTTCTTGTCGGTGATGGCGCAGTGGTATCGCAAAGATGTCAGAACCCTGCGCAAATTCCCGATGACAAACAAAGGAGGTTTGGTCTTAACGGTTTCATTAAGCATTGGATGTTTTACGAATATTTGTCTGTAATCGTTCATGTTGTCAGTTCCTGACACAATGTGCGTTTGCGAATTGCATAGGCGTGAGAGCAAAGTGATGTTGCCTTGTTTTCTCAGATTTTTCATACAGAACAATGCGAATAAACATGCGGTAATGCAGTGAAGTCAATATGCCGAGCATACGAAGCTTCAAGGGTAGCAATGCGTGGAGATGATGTTATCGGTGTATCTGAACCCTCATCGGCCATGGATCGCGATTGATTGCTTTCGCCTGTGTTTACAAGCGGTGAGGTGGAAGAAAGGTTAAACAATGAAAAAGGCTATAAAAGAGGTATTGGCGGCTGTAACTACAGGTGTCCTGCTTATATCGGTGACTGCTTGCGGGGGGTCTGGGGGGTCTACAGGTAGTCCTAATGACAAGACTTTGAATCTATTGGTTGAGGGCGGAGGCCCGGCGGAAAAGGTAGCTCGTAGCAGTGCGGCTGAATTTGCGAAACAGACGGGTTACAAACTTAAGATAGATACTTCGCCTTATTCGGGTCTATATGACAAATTGAAGGCTGAAACTGATTCTGGCAAGGCCACTCATGATTTAGCTGTCATTGATGTTCTATGGTTTTCCGCTTTATCCAAAGGGTTGTCCTCTCTTGATGGGGTGCTTTCTCCAGCTGAAAAGAACGATCTGATGCCTCAACTTGCGCAAGGCGGTACGTTAAACGGGAAACTGCTTGGTATTCCTACTTGGACCAACTCGAAGATTCTGTTATATAGAAAGGATCTGTTCGAGAATGAGAGCAACCGGCAAGCGTTCAAGGCTCAGTATGGGTATGAATTACAAGTTCCCACCTCTTGGAAAGAGTATCGGGATGCGGCGAAATTCTTTACTAAGGATGGAAACTACGGGACTGCTGTTGTGGGGCAGACTGGCGCTGATTCGGTAACTGGTTGGCTGGAATTCGCCACTCAGGCAGGTGCCAAAAATCTTGTGCTAGGCAAAAATAATAAGCCTGATCTACAAAGTAAACCTTACTCGGATGCCCTGCAATATATGCAGAATCTGGTAAAGGATGGCTCTGTTCCTTCCGATTATCTATCGCTGGGAACCAGCGAAATATCGAATATGTTCAATCAAGGCAAACTTGCGATGCAACTTACATGGGGTCATTTCTATCTAGCTTCGGCCAAGGAATTGGGTGACAAGGTCGGTGCTGCGCCAATGATAGGCGGTTCGGCAGGTATCGGAGCCATACCTGGACCTTGGTATGAAGTGTTATTAAAAAATTCTAAGAAACAGGATATAGCCAAGAAATATTTGAAGTTCATGTATGGGAAGAATGAGGGTTACATGAAGGAATTGGGCGTAGCTGCCCGTAGGAGTGTTTTCAAAAAGTACGAGAATAATCCTCAATATGCTCATATCAAGGCGTTGGAGGCTACTCTAGCGGCCAAGCAAACCCAGAATCGCCCTGCTACCAGACTTTGGGCACAAATAGAAAGCGAGACTTTATCGCCAATGGTTCAGAAAGTGTTTAAAGGCGCTAATGCCAAGGAGGAGCTAAAGGCGGCGCAGCAATCGATTGAAAGCCTATTGATGGAATAGGTCGGCAATAGTGCGGGTGGGAAATGCGGCAGCGTTCCAGGTTAGCAGCTGTAGTGAGGAAAATTGAGTCTGCATTCCCACCCTGTTCTCTCTGAAAGTAGGAGAAAAAGATGAATCGTAAAACGGAGAGGCATCGCGAAAGTTCGGGGAAAATCTGGCTAAATCAGAGATTACCAGGGCATGAGGGTGAGAAAGATACGGTATCTGTAGGGATAATGAAAAGAGAGAATGCAATGCTTCTCAAAGGGCGGCGCTTTAGATTCAGCCCTCATAGCACCAGGAAGATGATCAGTTCAACATTTGATAATCGAACCCTGTTCAAGTTCTTTTTGCCTGCTGGGATTTTTATGTCGGTGTTCCTTCTTTTCCCTCTGCTCAAGCTACTATATGACAGTTTTTTTGACGTTGGTGACAACTATGAGGGTAGGGCATTCGTCGGTCTGAAGAATTATGCTAAGGCCTTGGCTTCTCGGCAGTTTCAAGCAGATTCTTTGCACACAGCAGTCTATGTAGTCGTTGCCGTTTCCTTCGAGACAATACTTGGCTTACTTTTGGCTGTAGTTTTGACAAATAAGTATAGGGGATTTAAAGCTATTCGTACTTTTATTCTGTCCCCGCTGATGATTGCACCTTTGGTAGCAGGCCTGGTATGGAAATTCATGCTGAGTGGACAGTTCGGTATTGTCAATGTTCTGTTAGTTAAGGGAGGACTGTTGCATTCCACTGATGGCATACTCTGGCTCTCGGATTCACGGTTTGCTCTTATCTCTTGCATCATCGCAGATGTATGGCTCACGACCCCTTTCATGATGTTGATGTTTCTGGCCGGAATTCAATCAATACCGGATAGTCTTTATGAATCCGCCGAGGTCGAGGGCGCCAGTAAGTGGCAGATCATAACGAAAATCATCATTCCAAATATCCGAGGTGTGTTGTTCAGTGCCCTTGTGATTCGTGTGATTGATGCAGCGAGAACATTCGACATCATCTGGGCCATGACTCAGGGAGGCCCTCAGGGCTCATCCGAAGTTTTGAGCGTGCATATATATAAGATGCTTCAACGTTATGGGGATGTTGGGTATGCCAGTGCTATGGCGGTCATATTTATTCTCGTGCTGGTCGGTATTACCTTGGCCACGCAGTTCAAGCAGAAGAGGAGCTCATGATGTTCCATGAGAAATTCGGTCGCAATAAGGACGACAGCATCTGGATCATACTCATGTATGTCTTGGCGATTATATTTTTGCTGGCTTTTATATTTCCCTATCTCTACATGCTGTTCTCTTCTTTCAAGCCCTCCCATGATGTCATCTCTGTTAATCCGACCTTCCTTCCTAAGGCTTGGTCCTTGGAAAACTATCGTAAGGTATTCGAGACCTCCGATATGGGGCTATATTTCGGTAATAGCTTTATAGCGGCTGCAGTCAGCACGCTGATCTGCTTATTGTTGGGTTCTTTGGCATCCTATGCAATATCTCGAACAGCTATGTCGCGGTTTAGCGGGATTCTACTAATTGTGGTGCTTTGTCTCAAAATGATTCCCATGTCCAGCATCGTGGTTCCGATCTATAGTCTGGTTCAGCAATTTGGCATGTATGATTACCTGCCGGTTCTCTGCGTTGTCTACGCTGGGGTTAATATGCCGTTTGTTCTATGGATGATGATCAGTTTCTTCAAAGATGTGCCGGTGGATCTTGACGAGGCAGCAGCGGTGGATGGAGCAGGGCCTTTTACGGCTTTTGTTAAGGTAATCCTTCCTGTAGTGACGCCGAGCCTTATCTCTACTGGAATATTTACTTTCCTCTTAGCTTGGAATGATTTTCTGGTTGCGCTGCTGTTGACTAGCAGTCAGGCCAAGACTGTGCCGGTCGCCCTTTCAGAATTTTTGACTTCCTACAATCTGGACTTAGGGCCCATGACTGGCGCCGCTGTACTCTTTTCTCTGCCCGTTATTGTGATCTCGTTTTTCCTGCAACGGTACCTGGTTTCCGGCATGTTGGCGGGTTCTGTCAAAGGATGATGAGCAATATATTCCCGACTGGTGCCGCTTCTCGGCATCAGTCGGGGTCTCTATTTCAGAGATTTGATAGTTTGCACATACACTAAAAGGTGAGTGAGGGAGAGTAAGTCAACGAATGAGTATCTACTCCCTGAATATAGCAATTATGAAGGGGGATAGGTATGGTCACTATAACAGATGTTGCTCGGGTAGCGGGAGTTTCCAAGAATACGGTATCCCGGTATCTCAACAGCCGAGGCTATATATCTCAGGGAACTCGAAATAAGATTCAAGAAGCAATAGACATGCTTCATTACCAGCCGAACCAAATCGCACGTAGCCTGTACACGAACAGAACAAATATTGTTGGCTTGGTGATACCTGATGTAGTGCAGCCATTTTTCGCTACTATGACATCGAGGATTGAGGATGAGCTTAATCAGAGGGGCTACAAAATGATTCTGTGTAATACTATGCATTCTTCTGATAAAGAGAGAAAATATCTTGACATGCTCACGGCTAATAAGGTCGACGGCATTATCATTGGCAGTCATTCCATCGATATCAATTATGCCGATATCAAAGCTCCGATAGTGGCTTTGGACCGGTTTCTTGCTGATGCCATACCGGTGGTGAGCGCGGATCATGTTCAAGGCGGCATGTTGGCTGCTAAAGCTTTTATTGACCGTGGATGTAGAAATGTGGCTCAGTTCATTGGATCTTCTAAAGTCCGAACTCCCTCGATTGAGCGGCATAAGGTTTTCGCAGAGCGGATGCATGAGGAGGGCATTTCCTGCGCTACCTATGAACTAGATTTGAACCAATTTGAGTTCTCTACATATTTGACGACCGCAAACGATTTTCTGGTGGACAATCCTACTGTCGATGGAGTCTTCGCCTCTGATCTGGTGGCCCTTGCCGTTCAGCGCAAAGCCCTAGAATCAGGTCGGCGCATTCCCGAAGACCTATTTGTTTTCGGTTATGACGGTTCTTTCGTCTACCAGATTGCGTATCCAATACTTCCTACGGTCATCCAACCTTTTCGCCGGCTGGCTTCTACACTCGTAGATGTATTGCTCAAAGAAATCAACGGGGAAAAGTTAGACGAGCATCTTTATGTGCTTCCTGTGACGATCTCGGGGGCGAACGGAGAGGGTGCAGAGCCAAGCTCCGCTCACTCTTCCAAGGTGCGTCCTAGAATCTCCCTTCCTTTTTAGACCCAACGGCTTATCCTCTTTTCTCCTGGCGTGGTGAGTTCATGCGGGATTTGGAGTTGTTTGTATCCTCTCCTAACCTGTTTGTAGCTGTTCTCATATGACTTGAAATTTATGAAGTAAGTCCACTATGTCAGGAAGTGGCCGATATCTTCCCTATTCTAAATGTTAAATGTGACCCTGCGGCTTTCCAAACTGTGTAGCTCTTCTTCAGCGATGACTAGTTTGTTTTCTGACATAGGTACTCCTAATAAGGTAAAAGTGACTTTGCCTTATGACCTGGCTGCTTATTTCTTCTTGTTTGAAGGCATCCAGGAAAGGACCGGAATGGTGATAGGCCCAGAAGACCTCTGGCGCGGTGTATCCATGATCAATCAGCTGTGTGGGGGCCAAGGCTGTTATTGCTAAGGGGCGAGTGCAGCTGTGTTCGGCGTTATTCTCGTTCGGGCGACTTTGGTTGTAGCGGAAGACCTCTGGGTATCGCCTCCGTAGAGGTCCACTTCGTCGAAGATGGCTTGGAAGTATGAGTAATCGGAGTCGCCCAGCGCATCATGAAGTAATAGACATGTGTCATTGCTGTCAGCTATGCGCATTAATGCCTTACCATGCACTGCAATTTTGCATTAAAGTAAGATATCTGCTGTAATTTTGTACTTTTATGCAAAATTACAGACAACGAGGAAGGTGGGCTCCAATGGAGAAGATGTCTCAGGTTACGGTGCGTATATCCGATGCGGACAAGCAACAGGTGGATCATATCGTGAAGGAGCTTGGTCTGGATATGACTACGGTCACCAGAGCTTTTTACAAGCAGATCATTCGGGAGCAGCGGATCCCCTTGGACTTCAGCTTGGATCTACCTGCCGAAACCGAGGAGGCCTTGGAGGAATCGCGCCGTCTGGCCATGAGGGGGAAGACTAGGGGGTACGCCACAGGAAAGGACCTGGTGGATGGCGTGCTAGCAGCTGCTGGCGCGGATCGATGAGGCTTGCGCTGGTTCCCACTGGTGCTTTTACGAGAGACCTGAAGCGCATGGCTCGCAGGCACGTCCCGTTAGAGCCGGTCGAGGAGGTGCTAGATCTGATAGCGGAGAATTCTGAAGCGTCGCTCCAGGCATTGAAAGCGCATCATCGGATGTATATGCTGCAAGGTTATGCGGCTGTTTATGAGTGCCATGTGGGCAATGCTGGAGATCTGCTGCTGGTGTCGCATAGGGAGGGCGATGCTGCCTATATTTTACGACTAGGTTCCCACGATCAGGTGTTGGGTAGGCGCGGTAGATACTGAGATTCGGCAAATAGATCAAAGTTGTATCAGGAACCTGGCCCACTGTTGCGCAGGCAGATGATCTGTGCGGAGCATAGTGACTGGTATTAAATAATCGGCAATCCAAAGTGCCCCCCGTGGGACTCGAACCCACAACCCACGACTTAAAAGGACGCTGCTCTAACCATTGAGCCAGAGGGGCAACATCTCAACACTACATGTTTGTGTTGGATTTTTCCAGTTCGCGGCAAGCCGGTTCTCGGGCGAAGCAAGACCGAGAACCCATGCAGATTAACGAAGAATATCAATTTGAAACGCTACCTTTCCGTCCACTTAACAAGGTTGTTGGGGTCTGTAGGGGGAGGGGTGGGGCAAACCCTGAACTTGCTGACGGGACCCGTACCGGATAGTAAACGAACCTGTCTGCCAAAAGCTTCTGCCAAAGCGTAGAGCGGTTTCCTATCCGTTGCGTAGTGAATCGGGCCCTGTTTTGTCGTCTGCAGATGGCGAAGTGGCGGCCGACGTTGATTTCCCTGTACTCGGATTGAAAGAATCATCCCTGCGAGGCGATCTCTTGCCCTCGCAAGTGCGCTGAGGGAGGGAGCTCCGATGAAAGAACCGGATCAATACGCATCGCCGCACGTACAGAGCATCACAGGCTCATACAGGCGTTCACCCGTTTGCAAGCACTGGATACTGCCATGAAGCGTACCGCCAATCCTTCCGACCTGAGCGAGCCCTTCGCTATCCATGCATCTGGCCTGTGCAAGCAGGTGTCGCCTAGGAAGGGGGAGGTCTTAACTCTCCTGGACAATGTAGAATTCACTGCATCTTGGAGAGCCATGACCGGGATTGTAGGGCCATCGGGTAGCGGCAAGTCAACTCTGCTTTACTGTCTGGCAGGCCTCGAACCCGTCAGCTCTGGCCAAGTGGGAGTCCTGGGTCAGTGCATCTCTGCCATGGGGCCTGCGGCGTCGGCATGGTTCCGCCGTGCGCACCTGGGTTTCGTTTTCCAGTCCTATAATCTGGTGCCTTCGATGAGTGTGGAGGACAACCTCAAACTGCCCTTCATTCTGCGCAAGACTCGCTGGCCGGAGGATCAGGCGTTCAAGCTGCTGGGCAGACTGGGCATCAGGGGGCTACTCAAGACCAATGTGACCCTCCTGTCAGGCGGCGAGCAGCAGCGGGTTGCCCTGGCCCGTGCGCTGATTTCGGATCCCGACATTATCTTCGCCGATGAGCCTACTGGCGCCCTTGACCAGGAGACCGGCAACGCGGTCGTCAATGAGCTCGCTGCCTTCGCCGGTCGACCGGGCCATGCAGTGATTATGGTCACCCATAGTCCGGAAGTCGCCTCCCGTTGCAACACTCTGGTGCATCTGTGCGACGGTCGCATAGTTACAGCCGACAAGGTTCCTGTGCCGAAAGCGGGCATCTGATGCGACTTCTTCTTCGAGATTTCAAGGATGCCCCCTTGGTTTGGTCTGGTGTCGCCCTCGTGCTGATCGCCTCGCAAACCATGGTCGGCCTGCTTGCCATGATGCTCTCTTCAGCCAAGGCCTTGGGCGACCTTCCCGGCATGGCCGAGCAAGGTCGCACCGCCTACCAAAACTTGATGATCCCCTTTGTCGCACTTCTCGTTGCCGCAGTATTGATCGTTCTGCAGGTCGTTTCGTCGGTGATCAACCAGCGGCGGCGCAACCTTGCCCTGTTAGCCTTGCAAGGCGCAACGCCCTGGCAACTGACCTCGCTGACCTGTATGCGCGTATTCATCTTGGCGCTCGCGGCCAGTGTGGTCTCGCTGGCGGCCACTTTTCTGCTGGCCCGTCCCCTCTATGCATGGGAGACTTCCCAGTTCCTGATCGGCAGGCAGCCTTTCATCGCCAGTCACCAGCTGGCTTCCTGGGCGATAGGAATCTCGTGCGGGGTATTGGTGGCCTTGATCGGCACGCTGCTGACCATCGGGACCATCAGCAGGATCAGTCCCGTGGAATCTCTGCGTGCTGCAAACATTCCTCCAAAAACAACAGGTTTGGCTCGTCGTATTGCCGCTGCCTTGTGTTTGTTGGCAGCCTTGGCAATCATGCTGATGCCGATTATGCAAGCGCGGACCATCCCTGATGAGCAACTGGTCCGTTTGCACACCGCTGCACCAATCCTGCCTATCGCCATGGGCAGCACTTTCAGTTTCATATTCCTGCTGGCCGCAATCTGCTTGGCAGGTCCCTCCCTGCTGGGCACGGTCACCAGCGGCTGGACCAGGCTCGTCACTCTTCACAACCCTTCATGGTTGATTGCTTGCCGGCAAGCCAGTGCCCGCATGCGCAGCCTCAGCTCCACGGTCCTACCGCTGGTTGTGGGGGTTTCATTGCTGATGATGACCGATTCCTTCTACCAGACCAGCGCCGATTCCAGTCATCTGCTGCCTCCCAACCTGGATGTTAGCAGCTCTGATTTCTCCATGCTCATTACCCTTCTGGGTCCTGCACTGGTCGTCACGCTGGCTGGAGTGTGCGCAGGATACCTGATCTCAGCCCACGGTCGAAGCCTGGATCTGTCCCTCATTTCGATCGCTGGCGCGGACCCGAATCAACTCGAGCTCATGTCCGCTCTCGAAGGGTTCATCATGGCAACCACCGCTGTATTGGTATCCCTCACCTCCAGCCTTCTGCCGGTCATGGCCTATGCCGCCGGATTCCACAAGGTCTTTGGCACTGCCAGCATTGGTATACCTTGGGTCCACTGGGCGCTGGTCTACCTGCTTCTGACTTCGGCGGCATCACTGGCTTCGTGGGCCACGGTGCACAAATCAGCAGGTCGCTCCCCTGCCGGTGTGATAGCACAGTACACTGGCGAATGAACCTGGGCATCCTCGGCATACGGCGTGAGGGGGCGCGATGAAGGGCATAGCAACCAACCTATTCGAGCTGCTGAGCAATCAACGCTTGACCAGGTTCGTCATGCCTGTGCTGAGCCTGGTTTATGCGCTTCTCTATGTCAGCGCCCCTACGTTTCCACCAGTCTGGGCCGAGAAGATTCCCTTGCCTGTTTGGAAGACGGTCATCGGCCTGATCGGACTCCTATGTTCCTGCCTGCTGTATTGGAGCAGGCAATTTCCCTTGCTCATCACGACCATGGAGACCCTGATATACATCGGTCTGTCATTTGCCACTTCGGACGATAGCTTCCTGATACCACTGGTAGGCGCCCTCTATTTCTGCGTCTGTTTATCGCCAGCACCCAGGATTGCGGCAGGCGGGGGTGAGGTAGCCGCAGCCGTCAGTCTGGTCACCGTCAGCATGCATGCCGGGCACATGCTCTTTCTGGAATGGTCGGCCAGGATGGCTGTCATCATGGCTGTCGTAGCCGTTGCCATAGCTGTCAGGTCCTACCGGATTCGACGCGAGACGCAGCAGCGTGAGGAGCAGGAGCGCATCCGCTCTGAGATGCTTGCCAGACAAAGGGATCTGGCTATATCACGAGCCCAGGTGGCAGGGGAGTTGC
>NZ_JBVPQK010000048.1:0-13627 GCF_058197115.1 Bifidobacterium sp. POST2/T3 (B1) | reverse complement strand
TGGGGCCCGAGTTCATCGGATGGTCATAGGGCAGGGCGCCCTTGCCTGCCTGGGTGCTTCCGACCGGAATCCCGGTCCTTTCGGCGAATTCCGCCAAAACCTTGCTGGCCGACGAATACACGACGCCTCCGCCAGCAATGATCAGCGGGCGCTTCGAACTCTTGATGGCCTCAGCAGCCTGGGCCAGGGAATCCTTGTCTGGTCTGGTCCTGGGGATTCGCCAAATCCGCTCACGGAAGAGGTCGAGGTCGAAATCGTAGGCTTCGGCCTGCACATCCTGGGGCAGACAAAGCGTCACAGCGCCGGTGGTAGCCGGGTTGGTCAAAGTCTCCATGGCTCTCATCAGGGAGGCCGACAGCTGCTCGGGCCGGTCGATTCGGTCCCAGTACCGACTGACGGCCTTAAAGGAGTCATTGGCGGAAATATCGTTGGACTGTTCATTCTCGACCTGCTGCAGAACCGAGCCTGTCCGCCGGGTCGAGAAATAGTCGCTGGGAAGCAAAAGGACCGGCAGACGGTTGACCGTCGCAGTGCCAGCCGCAGTGATCATATTCGCAGCACCAGGCCCTATCGAGGTAGTGACGGCCATGGCTCCCATTCTGTTCATCTGGCGGGCGTAGCCGACGGCTATATGTGCCATGCCCTGCTCGTTCTTCCCCTGGATGAAACGGAATCGGTCGATCTCCTCCAAGAGCGCCTGCCCGACCCCGGCTACATTGCCATGGCCCAGAATGCCCAGAGCCCCGCCGAAGAAGGTGGATACCTGCCCATCCCTTTCCACTTTCTGGACCTCCAGAAAGCGAACGACGGCCTGTCCAACAGTCAGCCTGACTGTATTATCAGTCTTGCTCGTCCCTATCATTTCCTCGCACCTTTCCTATTAGCCGCCGTGACCCTCTCAAACTGGGGTAATGCAAACCCCGCGCTGTCCGCCATGGACTAGGCCTGCGGGGAACCGTCACCGCTTGCCCTAGTTCGCTAGGGTTAACGGTCCATAGGTCAATCATGGCCGTCGACGGCCGCGCTCTTGGCAACCAAGGTATAAGAGCAAGTGATTTCATAACTATCCTGCATTTTTTGTATATCGACGCGGTACCCCGCAATGCCATGCCCTTCTCCCTGCCCTCCGACAGCCCAAGGCGGAGGTCGAACCGGAATGAAGCCGTCTTAGAAAATGGCTAGGAATCTTATAAATACTTGCAGACCTGTCAGGATCACCCCTGGAGGATGCGATGTTGTGGCCTAGAACTGGAGAACAACCAATGTCTGGAGACAGAGTCGTGCCAGACAGTATCAGCTGAAAGGAATGGCCATGTCGTCATTTGAAACGCTGGCTAAAGCCGAGAGCCCCGCTGAGCTATCCAAACGCCGCACCCATTACACCCGGCTGATGATATGCCTGGGACTGTGTGCAGGGGGGCTGTATGGATACACGCTGACAGCCCTATCCGGCGCACTGATAACCATGAACATAGGATCAGGCCAGCTGGGCCGCCCAACCGACTTCGAACAGGGGCTCATCACCTCGGCAATGCTGCTGAGCGCAGCGGTAGGCGCCTTTGCGGGCGGCAACCTGAACAACCGCCTTGGGCCAAAAAAGATGATCCTGACCGGAGCAGTACTGGCAATCCCCGGGGCAGTAATCTGCGCTATAACGCCCAGCATTCTCATCCTGTGCCTGGGAAGGGTCATTCTCGGCCTGGCGATCGGCTTCACATCGACCATCGTCCCTATTTATTTGGGGGAAATGACCGGAGCCGCCAATAGGGGACGCATCGTCTCGGTCAATTCAGTCATGATCGTGGTCGGACAGCTCCTGGCTGTGTCAGTCAACGCCATCCTGACACAGATGGGCATCGGCTGGAGGGCCATGCTGTGGGCGGCCGTCGTCCCAGGTATCCTGCTCCTGCTGATAGCCTTTGTCATCAAGGACAGCCCCGATTACCTGATTCGGCACGGTCTGCAGGATCAGGCCATCCAGCTTCTGACTGAAACCCGGGACCTGCCCGAGGCCGAACAGACCTTCAAATCACTTTCCCAGGCTCGTGAAAACAGCAGTCGAACCGCCGCCCGGAACAACTCCGACAGCAGTTTTGCGACACCATGGCTGCGGAGGGTGCTGATAGTTGGCATCGGGCTGGCTTTGATTAATCAGCTCAGCGGGCAGAATATGGTCAATTACTACGCCCCAACTATTTTCACCAAAACCTTGGGCTTTGCGCCATCCATGTCCATACTGGCCACCGTACCTGTCATTCTGGTCTCCGCCATCGCTGCCACAATAGGCGGCCTGGGTTTCATCGACAAAATCAATCGACGGACCATTCTGACTGTCGGCCTGGTCGGCACGATTATTTTCCTGGTCGCTATCGGCATCAGCTACCGCTTTATCGATCCCTCCAGCAGTTCCCATGCTGCCTCCTGGGTCATGATCGCCATGATGATGATCTATCTGGTGTTCGTGCAGGGCATGGTAGCGCCGGTCACATGGCTCTTGATGGCCGAAGTCTTCCCCACCAGCGTCCGTGGCAAGGGCATGGGATACGCCAACATAGCGCTCAATTTGGCCAACTTCCTCTTGTCACTGATCTTCCCGCTCCTGCTCAGCGGCCTGGGAGGCTCGGGAACCTACCTGCTGTTCGCCCTTATCAACATCGGATGCCTGGTGTTTGCAATCACCATGATTCCTGAGACCAGAGGGAAGAGCCTGGAGGAGATCGATGCCGAAGAACGCGCCTTGGGACAGCGGAAGTCAAAGAATTGAATAAAGGAGACAGGATGACTCAATGGGTATATCCAAACGGCAGCGCAGCCAAGGGTGATTGGGAGGTGAGCCTGGGAGCCTCGGACTCGCAACCCGTTCCAGGTTGGCAGTACACCGGCATCAGGGTCGCCAACCCCCGGAAAAACCAGGTTCTTACCCTGCCTGCAGCAGATGAGGAACGCCTGGTCGTCCCCCTCTGCCAGCGATTCGATGTCAGGACGCCGGATGGTCTTTATCACCTGCACGGACGCCAAAACGTCTTCACTGCACCAACCGATGTTGTATACGTAGGCACGGGAACGCCCTTGGAGATATATGCCCCATCGGGGGGACGGGTCGCCGTCGCATCAGCGCCCGCCAGCACCCACTACCCAGACCAGCTGGTCAAGGCGGAAGACAATGAAACCGTCCTCAGGGGCAACGGGCCCACCTCCAGGCAGGCCCGAAACTTCGGCATGATGAACAACATCGAAGCTGAACGGCTGTTGGTATGCGAGGTCATCACCCCCAGCGGCAGCTGGTCCTCCTACCCCGTCCACAAACATGACCGGAACAATGACCATGAGACCGCTCTCGAGGAAATTTACTACTTCCAGATGAGGGCGCTGCCGGGTGCCCCTGACCAGGCCCGGCCCCTGGCCTACCAAGGTGCCAGCACAGCCGACGAACGGCCTCTGAATATTATGACCGAAGTGCATCCCGGCGATACGGTGCTCATCCCCTACGGCTGGCATGGCCCCTCCATCGCCGCCCCCGGATACGACCTTTACTATCTGAATGTGATGGGCGGCGGCGGACAGCGCGACTGGAAGGTGGCCATCCGCGACGATCAGACCTGGATCAATCAAGCCCTGCAGAGCCAGCCCCGCAATGACCGGCTGCCCATGATCGACTAAAAGGGGCTCGAATCGCAGATTTCTATTGCTACAGAACAACTCCAACCACCAACAAGGAGAGCACTATATGGACATCACCGGTGCTGTGCTGAGGACGATGGGTACGCCTGGCCCGTATGCACGAACCAGACCGCTGTCTATCGAACACCTTGAACTGGATCCGCCCCAGCAGGACGAGATATTGGTCAAGGTCACCGCTTCCGGCATCTGCCATTCGGACCTGTCGGTCGTCAACGGCAGCAGACCGAGGCCCATGCCGATGCTGCTGGGCCATGAGACCACGGGCATCGTGCAGGCCTTAGGGCCTGGGGTCGAGGACTTGAAGGTCGGGCAGCATGTCACCCTGGCCTTTCTGCCTCGCTGCGGCAAGTGCGCCAACTGCCTGACAGGCGGCCGGCTGCCCTGCACTCCTGGCTCCAAGGCCAATCAGGCCGGCACCCTGATGAACGGCGGCATTCGCATCCACAAGGGACCGGAGCGGATATATCACCACGTAGGTGTCTCCGGCTTCGCCACCTACGCCGTCGTCGATCGACGCTCAGCTGTGCCTGTCCCTGAGGAACTTCCCTCTGCCATAGCAGCCGTCCTGGGTTGCGCCGTCCTCACCGGCGGAGGCGCCGTGCTCAACGCCGCCGATCCCCAGGACGGGCAGGATGTCATGGTGGTCGGACTGGGCGGAGTCGGCATGAGCGCCCTGTTGACGGCTGCAGCACTGGGCAGAGGCCGGGTCATAGGGGTGGACCGCAACAAGGATAAGTTCAACGATGCCTTGGGCATGGGCGCCACCGATGTCTACACGGTTGACGAAGCCCTAAGCAAGGGCATCAAAGCGCCTATCGTCATCGAGGCAGCCGGCGCTCCAGGAGTCCTGGACCAGGCCTTCGAACTGACGGACATCGGTGGCAAAACCATCACGGTAGGGTTCCCGGATCCCTCGGTCAGAGCGTCACTGCCATCCAGCGTCATCACCGGTGAGGCACGAACAGTCATCGGCAGCTACCTGGGATCGGCGGTCCCCGCTCAAGACATACCCAGATATGCCCGACTATGGCTGGACGGGAAGCTGCCGGTGGAAAAGCTCATCAGCAATCACATCAGGCTTGATGACATCAACGAAGCCATGGACGACCTCGACAGGGGCCAGGCTTTGCGGCAAATCATCGAATTCGACTCATGAGCCAAGACCCGAACCGAACTAGCACCGCTTACGCCTTGATGAGAAAGGACACACAGTGAAGTGGACAAAGAAAATCGACACAGTGCTGCCAGAGGCATCGAACACCCTGTTTATCAACGGGCAATGGAGGAAATCCCGGACGGGAAGAACATTCTCCGTCGACAACCCATCAACTGGCGAGCGCCTGTTCGAACTGGCCGATGCCGGAGCTGAGGATGCCATTGATGCCCTGGATGCCGCAAATTCCAGCACCGAAGGTTGGGCAGCCTCTACGCCCGTCGAGCGCCGAAATCTGCTGGATAACAGCTACGAGGCGGTCATGGACAACAAGAAGCTCTTTGCCGAGCTCATGACCAAGGAAATGGGCAAGACATACCAGGAAGCCCTGGGCGAGGTCGATTATGGAGCCGGCTTCCTCAAGTGGTTTGCCGAAGAGGCCATGCGCTCATACGGACGGACCTTCCACCTGCCCGACGGCCGCAAGGGCCTGGTGACCCACGATCCCGTGGGCCCCTGCTATCTGGTGACGCCCTGGAACTTCCCCTTGGCTATGGCCACCCGGAAAATCGGACCTGCGCTGGCAGCCGGTGACACCATGATTGTCAAGCCCGCAGGTTTGACGCCGCTGACAACCCTGGCCATGGTTGAGGTCCTCCGCCAGGCCGGCGTTCCTGACGGAGTAGTCAACGTCATTACTTCAGAGCACTCCCCCGAAATATCCGATGCGCTCTTCGCCGACGGCCGACTACGGAAGATCAGTTTCACAGGCTCCACCACGGTTGGCAAGGCCCTGATGAAGCAGGCCGCCGACCAGGTTCTGCGCACATCCATGGAGCTGGGTGGCAACGCCCCCTTCCTGGTCTTCGACGACGCGGACATCGACCAGGCAGTCCAGGGGGTCATGATGGCCAAGTTCCGCAACAACGGCCAGGCCTGCACCTCCGCCAATAGAATTTTCGTCCAGGACGGCATAGCCGATGAATTCGTCAACAAGCTTCAGCGGGCGGTCAGCGCTCTGAAAGTCGGGGACGGCATGGACCCCTCCACGGATATCGGGCCGCTTATCAACAAGAAGGCAGTGGACCGCATGGAGCGCATCGTCAAAGATGCCGTGGATGCCGGGGCCGACCTGCTGGCAGGCGGCCATCGCTCCGATCTCGGCGAATGCTTCTTCCAGCCCACCCTCCTGGACCATGTGCCGCGGGAGTGCGAAGTCTTCCGTGAGGAGATTTTCGGCCCCGTGCTGCCTATCTCCCGATTCAGCAGCGACGAAGAAGGAATGAAGGCAGCCAATAACACCATCTATGGTCTGGCCGCCTATGCCTACACCAGATCAATCAAGCGCAGCGAGTGGGTCCAAGGCCATGCTCAAGCCGGCGTGCTCGCCATCAACTCCGGTGTCCTCTCCGATGCTTCAGTGCCTTTCGGAGGTGTCAAGCAGTCCGGCATGGGCCGTGAGGGCGGCAGCGAAGGCATCTACGAGTACCTGACCACCAAGTACACGCTCCTTATTCCCTGATCGCCTGCAAGACCGACCAACCTCCTTCTACAAGAAGCGAGCGCCGACCATCAATATCTTGGTTGGTGTTCGCTTCTTGTTGTTTCGGAAACGCGCACATCTGATATCAGTATTTATAGAAAACGCCTCTCCCCCTCATTGGGACGCTCAATTTTCCTTAGGCTTATAGCAGTCAGATCCACCGCCGATAACGATGTCGGAGCATTGGATACGGCATCATGCCAACTTGGAGGAACACCCATGTCCACCACCTATAGGGAGATCAGCCGCAACCTCGACATAGAGAAGCTGGCCGCCAACCGGCGGCGATACTCCAGACTCATGATCGCTCTGGGCATTTTCGGAGGCGGTCTGTATGGCTACACAACCGTGGTCCTATCGGGGGCCCTGGTCACCATGAACTTCCACGGACAGGGACTCAACGCCTTCCAACAGGGAGTCCTGACAGCAGGGCTCCTCCTGGGCGCTGCCGTGGGATCCTTCCTGGGAGGCTCGTTGGCCGACCGATACGGCCGGAAGAAAATGATCATCACCGGTTCCTGCATCTCACTGCTGGCTTGCGCGGCCTGTGCACTGGCGACCGACTTCTCCCTCTTCCTCATTGCTAGAATCTCAGTCGGACTGGGTGTTGGATTCACCTCCTGCGTGGTGCCTATGGCCATCGGCGAGCTGGCTTCGGCGGACAAACGCGGCCGCTTGGTGTCTGTCAACTCGGTAATGATCAATATTGCGCAGCTCCTGGCTACCTGCGTCAACGCCATATTGGCCAAGGTCGCCGACTGGCATGCCATGCTCTGGGCCAGCGTAGTGCCCGCGCTTTGCCTGGTCATCATCGCTTTTCTTATTCATGACACACCCAACTACTTCATTCGCCATGGCATGAACGATCAGGCCGTGCGCGTCCTGCTCTCCACACGCGATGAACAGGAAGCCAAGCAGACCTATGAGTCCATGCAGACCAGTCTGGCCTCCTCCAGCCGAGACTCGCAGCACGCCAAGAAGGAGAGCTTCTCCACGCCCTGGCTCCGGCGGGTGCTCATCGTTGGCATAGGCCTGGCCGTCATGCAGCAGTTCTCCGGAGTCAACGCCATCAACTTCTTTGCCCCCACCATCTTCTCGACCACGCTGGGATTCGGATCCACTGATTCAGTCATCGCCATGGTGCCGGTCATGCTGGTCTCGGCCATAGCCGCCGTGGTATTTGGCCTGATTCTGATCGACAAGATCGATCGCAGAACCGACCTTCTGATAGGCACGGCCGGCGTGACCGTATTCCTGACCGCCATCGGCATCTGCTACCTCTTCATTCAGGGGGGCAACACCAGCAAGGCTATGTCCTGGACCTTGATCGCCATCATGATGATTTACCTGCTCTTCGCCCAAGGAAGTATGGCACCCGTCACCTGGCTGATGATCGCCGAAATCTTCCCCACCGCAGTCAGGGGCCAGGGGATGGCATACGCCAATATCGCCGTCAACACCTCCAGCTTCATACTGACATTGATTTTTCCGGTCATGCTCGAAAAACTGGGCGGTGCAGGCTCCTTCTTCGTTTTCGCACTGATCAACGCGGGCGCCTTCCTTTTCACCAAGGCCCTGGTTCCGGAGACACGCGGCAAAACCTTGGCCCAGATAGAAGCGGAGGCCCGGCAACGCGTTAAGTGATGCCACACAAAACAACAACGCATACAAGCATCAGGAGGAGTGACATGGCTCTCATCAGCATGAATCAGACCGTGACCATGTACGGCAACGTACGAACCGATATACGTCTGGCCAAGGAGGCCGGCTACGACGGCATTGACCTGCAGACACCCAAACTCTACCGTTACCTGGACAAGGGATTCACTGCAAAGAGCCTGCTGCCTCTGCTTGACGGGCTCGCGGTCAGCGACATCGGGTCCATTCAGGACATCGAGCGGGAGGGATCCGCTGCCAGGGATCTGATGGACGAGGTGCGACGCATGTGCCAGGTGGCCTCTGAACTGGGGGCCCAGTACATCCAACTGTGCACAGGACCGGGACGGTGGGAGGTGGTCGAGGACTATGCTGCGGGCAGGCTCGCCGATGATGACCCCCGATACCGAGGCTTCCTGGGACGCGATGAGGCAGAGATGATCCGCGTTACCGCCCAAAACGTCCAAGAGGCTGCAGACATCGCAGCCGACTTCAACCTAGGCATCTACCTGGAGCCCTTGGCCTGGGCTCCGCTCAACCGCTGCAGGCAGATACTGGAGGTCATCGATCAGGCTTCCAGACCCAACATCGGTTTGGCCGTGGACACCTGGCAGTTCTATTCGGCCGGGGATACTCCTGACGACGTGCGGGCGCTGCCGGGAGATCTGATCAAGGCCGTTCACGTATCTGACGGGCTGGCTCTGACCCCCGGCAAGGATGTTGCCAACATGGACATCTACCGCAACACCATGATCGGAGGCGGCGTCATCCCCCTGCAAGAATGGCTGGATGCCGTGAAATCCACTGGTTTCGACGGCTGGTATTGCCCTGAGATCTTCTCCGACAGAGCCAGCGAAGAGGATATGGCGACCATGGCCGCCCTCACCCGGCAGACCATAGCCAGCCTGCTCTACTGAAACTTGCAGATAAACAGCCCGGCCCTGGTACCGGACCGGGCTGTCCTCTATGAGATCATCCGTTGATACGCCAATGTCAGCAGGTGAGAATCAGACCAGCTGACTGCTGATGATGTCCTGAACGCCCTCCTCAGTCAGGTCGCACATCTTAGGGAAAAGCGTCTTGAAATGTTGGCTCTGGCAGTGGGCTTCGTGGCTGTCTGGCGTGGGCCAGAACTCGATGAAGGCAAATTCGTTGTGATTATCCACTCGCTGAACAAAGTGGTAGCCGCCGCATTCCGGCTCAGCGGCTGACTTACGAGCAAGCTCGGTCATCACATTCAGGAATTCGTCCATGTTCTCGTCCTTGACATGAACCGTGGCGTAAATGACTTCCATGACTTGCATCCCTTTCAGACAAACACATACGCACGCCAGCTATTGGCGGTTTACGACATGCGACGACCGTCAAAAAATGGGCCGGGGTGAGGGCTATCGGCTCAACCAGAACATCTGACTGCGAGGGCCATACTTGTTGCTGCCCCGCTCCACCCCTGGGCCTGTTGAAAAAAGAAAACCGGCATCCGACAGTATTTGCATACACATCGCCAGACACCGGTTCCGTTGACATATTGAGGATCAGAGAGTACCCAGACCGCAGGAAGCGAGATACTCGCGGGTCTTGATCGCATTAGGCAGAGGGAAGGAGGGATCAGCAGGATAGAGATCCTGCTCGCAGATCACATACATCTCCTTGTCCAAGGCTGCCAAGGCATCGACCAGCTTCTGCATATCAGGTTCGCCGGCCGGCGGCGTCACCGATGCGCCGCGGGCCACCGCTTCACCGAAGGGCCAGTCCTTCTCATGGGCTTCCTTGACCAAAGCCGGGTCGAAAGCCTTGATGTGAACGTAGGTGATCCTTTCAGGGTACTTCCTGACCATCTCGATGGGGTCGCCGCCGCCGTACACGATATGGCCGGTATCCAGGCACAGATTCACATATTCAGGATCCGTGTTCTCGAAGATCCGGGCAATCTCCTCAGGGGTTTCGATATGGGAATCGCCGTGAGGATGCAGGACCATCTTCAGCCCATAGTCCTCCTTCATGATCTTGCCCAGCTTGTTGGCATTGGTAATATAGGTGTTCCAAGCCTCGGGGGACAGGACGCGGTCATCGGTCCACTCCCAGGTCTTGTCATCACGGTAGAGCGGCGGCAGGTGCACGATGTACTCTGCGCCGACAGCGGCATGGGTCTCGGCGATCTCGCGGAAGTGCCGCTCGGTCTCAGGCCACTGTTCCGGCTTGTGCAGGACTCCCCAGCTGGTTCCCGCCACCACTTTCATGCCGTATTCGTCGGTCCAGGCCTTGAGCTCCTTGGGGTCCTTGGGGAAATAACCCCAGGGGCCTGTTTCAAGAATCTCGAATCCTGCCTCAGCCATCTCCTTCATTGTCTGACGGGGAGGAATCTGCTTGTCGTCATTGTCGAACCAGACACCCCACTGGTCCGGGCATACGCCGATGGACAGCTTGGAGTACTTGGGATCCTTCAGATTGCGCGCCTTGCCCTTGTTGTTCAGCATAATCGCGCCTTACTGCTCGTGGAAGAAGGACGGGGTCTCGGGCAGCTCGATCTTCTTGCGGACGCCGCCCTCGTCGCGGGACGCGAAGAGCGCATCGCAGGTCACGCAGGCGATGAGGCCATCCCAGGAGGTGGGGCCGGTCAGCTGGTCGGCGTTGATGCCGTCGACGAAGGCCTGCATCTCGCGGTCATAAGCTTCCTTGAAACGCACGGTGAAGTCATTGGGAATCGACTCGCGCTCGGACTCGGCCACCTTGACGATGGTGTTCTGCGGAGCATGCAGGGCGATCTCGCCCTCCTCGCAGACCACGCGGCAGTTGATGTCGTAACCCATGTGGTTGCAGACGAAGACCTCCAGGTCGATGTGGACGCCGGACTTGGTATCCATCTCGATGATCTGCGGATCGTGCAGTCCCTTGTGGGTGTGGCGGGTCTGCTTCTTGGGCAGGAAGCAGAAGACCGAATCGTAGTCCTCGCCCAGCAGCCAGTGCAGCACGTCAACCTCATGGATGGCAGTCTCCACAATGGCCATATCGGAGTTGTAGTTGAGCGGGGTGTCCTCATTGCGGTGGGCGCAATGAATCAGCAGGGGCTCACCGTAGGTCTTGTTCTGAATGGCCTGCTTGATCTCCTGGTAGCCCTGATCGAAGCGGCGCATGAAGCCCACCTGGACCAGACGCTTGCCTCCGGCGATCTCAGCGTCGACCACGCGACGGCAGCCGGCGGCGGAAGTGGTCAAAGGCTTCTCGCTGAGCACATACTTCTTCTGCTTGATGGCTTCAAGAACAAACTGCTCATGGGTCTCATGAGGCAGGGTCGCCACCACGACAGCGTCGATGTCCGGTGAGTCAATCAGATCCTTGCCTGTTGCATAGACCTTGGCCCCATACAGATCGGCCATCTTCTGAGCCCGTTCCGGAATCAGATCGCAGACGCCGGCGAGAGTGGCGCCGTTGATTCTGGTCGAAAGACGCTTGGCATGGTCGGAGCCCATGGTTCCAACACCGATGATTCCAATACGTAGTGTCATCTTCGTTCACTTTCCCTTGTCGATGTAATTGCCATCGCTGCAATTACTGTGTTATTGAGGGAGCTGCACTGCGTCCCTCTCATTGCATCGTAGGGTGCCATAAACTCCCCAACTGCTGCCAATCGACCGGGAAAACATCTTTTCTTATCTTCCCTGCAGAAATCTGAATATCGGGCATCGCCATTTCAGAAAACCTGCAGATTATGAAAAATTCCGCCGGAACTCAGAAGGCGAAACACCCACAAGCTTCTTGAAAGAGGACGAGAAGTGCGAGCTCACCGTAAATCCGCACTCCTTGGTGATCCGGGCGATGGGGATCTTGCTGGTCGTCAGCAGGTATTTGGCATGCGAAATCCGGCACTCCAGGACGAATTGATGCACACCCATGTCCAAATGCCGTTTAAATGCGTGGGAGAGCTGTGACTCGCTCGTATTCAGAATCTTGCTGAGCGCATGGATGGATACATCCGAGTCGAAGTGCCTGTTGATGTATCGTATGGCCGCTGACAGATCCGGGGGTACATTGTCGTCATAGTGCACCTCCAGACTTTCATCGACTTGGCGTGTAAGCAGCACCAGCACATGCTCCAAACGGCGGTGGAGCAACTCGTCCAACTGTCTTCGCGGCAGTGACGCATCCCCGGAGCGCATCTGGTCCAGTATGGAGATCAGTTCATCCCCGGCATCTTGAGAATCGGTGAACAGCGGACCGTTGACATCCTGCAGATAGTCAGCGTATGCCTGTACGCCGTTGCCCTGAAAATGCAGGTATGAGAATCGCGTCAGCCCGCTTGACCTGTAATCATTATGGTTTTTGCAGTCCAGCAAAACAACATCTCCTGCGTGAGCTGTAAATGAAGCACCCTCATAGACATAATCAAGACTCCCTGACTCAATGAAGAACAGCAGGAAGGAGTTCATATACTCACGTTTGCAGGCATAGTCCGAATTGACCCGGTATGTCCCTCCCCACAGCGGATGGAGGAAGACGGCGCGCGCCAGCCTTCCTGCGTCGTTTATCTGTATGGCTTTCTTCCCGAGAATGCCGGATTCATCCGCCGGTATCCACTTTTTATAATCCTTAGGTGTCATATCCCACGATCCCCTTTACTCGCATCATTGCCAGTTCAGGTCCATGAATTGTGCTTTTATTGCTTTATTCTATCCAATTGCATTGTTGGAATGCTGTCTGCTCTATGTCCCCTTCCCCAGGCGACGCCCGAGGACTGATGCACAAAAAACAGCAGAAAGCACGGATATTCTGCCTACCGCCTGTCGAATGATCCGCTGTATTTGTCATGTTATGCAGCTATTGGACAGACCTCTACTTATTTTGATAAGTAAATCAAGAGTATGGCGAATTTTCATTATAAAATTGCAAATATTGATATAAAAATCCCGTATATCGGTGTTTCTAAGGGTTTTTTGATTGCCATATCGCCAGGCAGTCATTAACATGAAAGGCATGAAAACTCAAACATCAAAGAAGACATTGGACATCGCGGTCATTCCCGGTGACGGAATCGGCCGTGAAATCGTGCCAGTCGCACAAGCTGTACTCAAGGAAGCCGTTGGCGACAGCGTCTCCTTTAACTACACCGACTATGATCTGGGCGCAGATCGCTACCTGCGTGACGGCACCCTCATCACAGATGACCAACTCAAGGATATGGACCAAAAGGATGCCATCCTCCTGGGGGCTGTCGGCGATCCACGAGTCAAGTCGGGAATCCTGGAGCGTGGCCTGCTGCTCAAGCTCCGCTTCGCATTTGACCAGGCCATCAACATGCGGCCGTCCAAACTCTACCCCGGCGTCAAATCACCATTGGCCGACCCTGGCGACATCGACTTCGTCGTCATCAGAGAGGGCACGGAAGGCCTGTATTCCGGCATGGGCGGTCTGCTGCGCATGGGCACTGAACACGCCATAGCGACCGAGACCTCGATGAACACCGAATTCGGCATCGAGAGGGCGGTGAGGTTTGCCTTCGAACTGGCTCGCAAGCGTGGAGGCAAGAAGCACGTAACCATGGTCAACAAGACCAACGTGCTCTACTATGCCGGTCAACTCTGGCTGTGGGTCATGGA
>NZ_JBVPQK010000047.1:0-13782 GCF_058197115.1 Bifidobacterium sp. POST2/T3 (B1) | reverse complement strand
CATGAGAGAAAGCACAGTGAAATGGCATTGTCCATGGGCTGGAAACTGCACGGCGACGGGAAAACATTGGCTCCGGGTGAGGTTGTGGAACCCGATGAGCGACTCACATGGCCACGTACGGCTGGCATCGGCGCCCAGCATGTCATCGCCATGTTCGGTTCCACTTTCTTGGTTCCCATCCTTACTGGATTCGATCCCTCTACCACCCTCTTCTTCACGGCCATGTCCACGGCCCTCTTCCTGCTGATCAACCGCAACCGTCTGCCCTCCTACCTGGGCAGCTCCTTCGGCTTCATCGCCCCGGTCCTGGCAGTGACCACCGCCCACAAGGGCCTGGCTGTGGCCTCCTTCGGGATCATGGTCACCGGCGCCCTGCTCTTCCTGATTGGTCTGATCGTCCACTTCGCAGGTTCGCGATGGATCGATATGATCATGCCCCCGGTGGTCAACGGTGCCATCGTCGCCATCATCGGCTTCAACCTGGCCCCCTCGGCCTGGAAGAACTTCAAGTCGGCCCCGCTGACCGCCCTGATCACCCTGGTGGCTGTTATGCTGATAGCCGTCCTCTTCAAGGGCCTGATCGGCCGTCTCAACATCCTTTTGGGCGTCATTGTCGGCTACATCTTCGCAGTCACCCAGGGCCAGGTGGACTTCGCTGCTGTGGAAAAGGCTGCCTGGTTCGGTCTACCTCACTTCCACACTCCTCAGGCCGACCCATCTGTCTTGGCCATGTTCATCCCCGTGGTGCTGGTCCTGGTGGCCGAGAACATCGGTCACGTCAAGTCGGTGGCCCTGATGACCGGCCGAGATTATGACGATCAGATCGGAACCGCCCTGATGGCCGACGGACTGGGCACCACTTTGGCCGGGCTGGGCGGAGGCTCGGGCACCACTACTTACGCAGAGAACATCGGCGTCATGGCCGCCACCAAGGTCTACTCCACGGCCGCCTACTGGTGCGCCGCCATCTTTGCCTTCCTGCTCTCCCTGTGCCCCAAGTTCGGGGCCATCATCAACACCATTCCCACCGGCGTTCTGGGCGGGGTTACCACCATGCTCTATGGCATGATCGGCATGCTGGGCATCCGTATCTGGGTGGAGAACAAGGTGGACTTCGGTAAGTCCGTCAACATGACCGTGGGCGCCGTCGTCATGATCGTGGGCATCGCGGACTTCACCTTCGCGGTGGCCGGGGTCAGCTTCAACGGCATCGCCATCGGCTCGGTCGCCACTCTGGTCATGTACCACGGTCTCAAGGCCATCGGCCGCTGGCGGGGGACCATCGACCCTGACGACTACATCCATGAGGATTCGCAGGCTGTCTCAAAAGAGGGCTGATTGCGTAGGGTCATCCGTTTTCCTTGGTCGCCTCATGTTCGGATGTTGTCTGTGATCAGGCATCGCCTGATGCCAAGGGTCGTCTGATGTCAAAGATTGTCTGGTACTAAGTGCTCGACCCGGCCACGGAGTGAAGCGACTGAGGCACCATGAATCTGCTATGTAGTACGGGCTCGATTTACAAGCTCAGTCAGTCGCTTAGTGGGTTCAGTTGGTTGCCAGAAATCAGTTGGCTGCAAGAGATCAGTTGGTCGGCTCGGTCAGTTTGTTAACGAGCTCAACTGGCTGGCTGGGCTTAGTTGCCAGACTTGGTTCAGCCAGCATGCTTGGGTCTGGTCGCGTAAAAGGCCACGGCACTTGAGGCTGCTACATTCAGGCTGTCCACCTCGTGGCTCATGGGGATGCGCACGGTCAGGTCCGCCCGGGCGACGGTCCTGTGGCTCAGCCCGTCGCCTTCGGTACCGAATATCAGGGCCAGGCGATCGATCCGGTCAGTCCCTGGTCCTAGGCGTTCAGCCAATTCATCCAGGCTGATGGCATCCCGGTTCAGGGCCATGGCCGCCGTGGTGAAGCCGAGATCATGGAGTTGGCGCATGCCTTGGTTGGGCCAGGCGTGGACGTCGTCGCCGCCAATCCTGGTCCAGGGAACCTGAAAGACCGTGCCCATTGAGACCCGTGCGGCCCTGCGGTAAAGGGGATCGGAGCAGGAGGGGGTGACCAGGACCGCATCCACCTGCAGGGCTGCCGCAGAACGCATCAGGGCGCCGATGTTGGTGTGATCAACGATGTTCTCCATGACGGCCACCCGCTTTGCCGAGCGGCAGATCTGCTCTACTGTAGGCAGAGGCCAGCGTCGCATGGCGGCCAGCGCGCCCCGATGCAGCCGGTACCCGGTTATGGTCTTGAGCTGAGCAGGACTGGCCACGTAGATGGGAACGTTGGGTCCAAAGGCTGCGTCCACCTGGTCGAACATGGAGCTCATTCCCTCAAGCCAAGGCTCCTCGACCAGGAAGGAAATGGGCTCAACCCCGGCATCCAGGGCACGGGCGATGACCTTGGGGGACTCGGCGATGAACAGACCCTTGGCTGGTTCCAGACGATTGCGCAACTGCGGCTCGGTCAGCCTGGTGTAGGCCTCGATTCTGTCGTCCTCGATGGAGTCGATTCTCACCTTCAGCACGCCTGCCATACCTCCTTCTGGTTCTGACAACAGCATAGGCGGCGCGACCGAAAACCAAGTCTTGATCATTTCGGTGAAGAAGTCAGACGACAAGTCAAAAAGAGCTGTATGGATCAGCTGCCTGAATCAAAGCCACGATTCCAGCCATACATGGATTTACGAATTCTATATGTGACACTGATTCTCAGCAAATATATAAATTAGAAAAGATACGAACCTCAGCAGTCACCAACGACATGGAATCGAGTGTCCGGAACGGGAGTTGAACCCGTACGCCTGTATATATATAGGCACTAGCACCTCAAGCTAGCGCGTCTACCATTCCGCCACCCGGACAGGTGCGTAATCGCAACGGAAATAATCATAGCATCTCAGGCGGCATTGCGCACTGGTCGATTGGGGGAGCGTGTCGTCGTAGGCGAGTGCTTTTCGGCAGCGGGCTGTAGCCTAACACCATGACCGCACCCCTCTTCCTGCTGGATCCCGACCATGATGATTCCCCATTGGCCAGTGATGAGCTCCATACCGGCTGGCGCCTGACCCTGCCCGAGCACATCCGTCGCCATGCCCTGGGCTCCATGAGGCTGAAGAACGGGGACCAGCTGGATCTTTCAGACGGAGATGGACTGCGCATCAGCGCCCTGGTCAGGGATGCATCGACCGGCTTGGTGGAGGTCACCACTGTAGGACGCCGGGCACCTCCCGAGAAGGAATTGATTCTTGTTCAGGCTCTGGCTAAGGGCGGTAGGGACGAGCAGGCCATCGACATGGCTACCCAGATCGGGGTGGATCAGGTCATGCCCTGGCAGGCTGACCGGTCCATAGCCAAATGGCGGCCCGGCCGCAACGACCGGCACTGGCAGGCCACCTTGGACGCGGCTACCGAACAGAGCCGAAGGTCCTACCGTCCTCGACTGCTGGACAAGGTGGACAGTCATGGTCTCGCATCTTGGTGCCGGAAGGCGACCGATCAGGGACGTCTGGTCCTGGTACTGCACCAGGATGCCGACCTTGGATGGGATGCGGTCCGCAAACGCGTAAATAAGCTGCCGTCGGGCTCGTCGGTTGCCATAGTTGTGGGGCCCGAGGGAGGCATTGCCGATCAGGAGATTCAGGGCATGATGAGGCAGGGGGCCCTACCGGTCCGGCTGGGGGGCAACATCCTCCGTGCCGCTTTGGCCGGACCTGTGGCCTTGACCCTTCTGGCGGACATGCTGGGTCGTTGGCAGTCAGAAGCCCCTGAGCTCAGCGCATGAAGTCGCGCGCAATATACAACCTCGACAATAAGATGGGAAACAGCGAAAACGCCAAAAAGCCATGTCGGCAAACGGTAAGGAGTGGTCATGAGCGATGACGATCGACAGGAGGACTGCATTTTCTGCAAAATCGTGGCAGGGGAGGTCCCCAGTGAAAAGGTCTATGAGGATGAGACCGTCTACGCTTTCAAGGATGCCAACCCCAAGGCCGCCGTCCATGTCCTGATCGTCCCGCGTCACCACTACGCGTCCGTGGCTGAATTGGCCAAGGCCGATCCCAACACCCTGGCCCACATCGTCCAGGTGGCGCAGCAGATCGCCGACCAGGATTTCCACGGAGCCTACCGGCTGATCTTCAACACGGGGGAGGATGCCGGCCAATCGGTCTTTCATGTCCACGCCCACGTCCTGACCGGACAGGTGCTGCCCGAGTGAAGCCCATGTTCACCATCGTCATCGTGCAGGAAGGGAATCCGTGGCGGTAACTACGCGAACCCTGGAGATTCCGGAGGGAATCGACCCGGTTCAGGTGTTGGGGCCGGAAGACGCAGTCATTGACAGGATCGAGCGTGCCTTCCCGGCAGTGTCTATCCTGGTTCGTGGCAACCGGATTATGCTGCGGGCTCAGGACCGGCAGGGCGACGTTGAGGCGGCACAGATCAGGGATCTACTGACCGAACTCATGCAGAACGCCGATCAGGTTCCCGTGGATGCCGATCAGGTGGGGCGAATACTGGACCACCGTCGTTTGGGGAACGCCGACGCAGTCGATTACTCCCATCCGGAAGAGCAAAAAATTACAGACCGCAATACTCAGGATCGCAATACGATAAACCATACTTCTGTAGACCGCGATTATGGGCAGACAGCTATGGCAGAGTCGGAGCGGAACAACGCTCTGGAAGGCATTGACCAACCACGTCAGGCAGCCCCAGCTGCAGTTCGCCGCCGCCCTCTGACCCAGGCTTCCAAGGGTCCGATCAGGCCCAAGACCGCTGGCCAGTCCGCCTATGTGGCCGCCATTGAAACGCATACCATCACTTTCGGCATTGGTCCGGCCGGCACCGGCAAGACCTATTTGGCAGTGGCCAAGGCCGTTCAGGAATTCCGGGCCGGCCGCATCGGCCGCATCATCCTGACCCGGCCTGCTGTGGAGGCGGGAGAGAGCCTGGGCTTTCTGCCTGGCACCCTCAATGAGAAGGTCGACCCCTATCTGCGGCCCCTCTACGATGCCCTGGCCGACATGCTGGGCACTTCGCGGCTCCACCGCCTTCTGGCCGATGAGACCATTGAAGTGGCCCCGCTGGCCTACATGCGGGGGCGCACCCTGAACGATGCCTTCGTCATCCTGGACGAAGCGCAGAACACCACCCGCAGGCAGATGAAGATGTTCTTGACCCGCCTGGGTTTCAACACCAAGATGGTCATCACCGGCGACGTCACCCAGGTGGATTTGGGTGGGCCTGCATCTGGTCTGGCCACTATCGAACAGGTTCTGCACGGCATCGACGATATTGCCTTCGTGCACCTGCAGGCGGCCGATGTGGTGCGCAATCGGCTGGTCGGGCAGATTGTCCGGGCCTACGACCGCGCCGATCAAGCCCGCAGCCGGAGACGGGAGCAGGCATGAGCGTTGAAGTGACCAACGAGACCCAATGGCTGATCGATGCCAAAACCTTCTCCGATCTGGGAGTGTGGGTGCTGGACCAGATGCGGGTGAGCACCCAGTCCGACATGACTATCATCTTCAACGATCCCGAGCCCATGGCGGTGCTGCACGAGCGCTGGATGAACCTGGTCGGCCCTACTGATGTCATGAGCTTCCCTATGGACGAGCTGCGTCCCGGCGACGAGAACCATCGGCAGGAGGGCATCCTGGGCGACATCGTCATCTGCCCCTGGGTGGCGGCACAGCAGGCTCTGGCTGCCGGTCATTCCACCATGGAGGAGATGCTGCTGCTGGCGATTCACGGTACACTGCACCTGCTTGGATACGACCACGCCAGCAGGGAGCAGGAGGCGCAGATGTTCGGACTGCAGCGCCAGCTGCTGCTGACCTTCCTGGCCTTGCGCCAGGGACCTATTGCGAATGCCGCGCTGCCGGCCGGAGCCACCAATGCTTTGGAGATCTATGAGCGGTACGGCCGTGGTGCCTCTCAGAGAGGCAAATCCCATGAATGAGCGGACCATAGCCGCCATGGTGGTCATGGCTTTGGCCATCATCGCCTTGGTCATACTCGCCCTGGCGCTGGCTGAGGCCCAGGGGGCGCTCAACAGAGTGACCCGATCCAGTCTCAACAATTTGATTCTGGGCCTGCAGACCGATCAGGAACTCAGTCAGTTCTCCAGGATGAAGCGAATCGACCGCATTCATCGGGCCCAGAACCTAATCTCCCAGCGGCAGGTGACTGGAAGCGCCTGTGCCTTTTTCCGCATCATCTGTGACATCATGGTCGGCGTCCTGGTGGCCTGCATGGCTGCTCTTGGTGGCATGCCTCTCTGGGAGCAGCTGCTGTGCGGAGTGGTCATAGCCATCCTGGTGGCTGCCATCTCCGTCACCCTGGGCCCTCGTGGTCGTTCCCGTCAGCCCATGGAAGCGTTGCTCAAACACGTGCGCCTGGTCGGGATGGCTGTTTTGTTGACCCCCTTCAAGCGTCGACGGCAGGCTGAAGCCAGTGCCCGCAAAAACCTTCGCGGCGAACTTTCCGACGACGAGGAACTGGAGAAGATCCAGATCGAACAGGGTCGGGCCATGGTCGACCAGCTGGTGGAGGCCGGTGCCTTTGATCCCGAGATCTCCGAGATGTTGAAGAATGTGCTGACACTATCGACTACGCTGACACGCGAAATCATGGTTCCTCGCACCGACATGATCTGCATCTCCAAGGATGCCAGTTTGGATTCGGCTCTGAAGCTCTTCTCCCGGTCGGGATTCTCCCGTATTCCCGCCATTGGTGAAGACGTGGATGACCTGGTCGGTATCGTCTATTTGAAGGATGTGGTCCGCGCCCTGGCCTTCAACCGCAAGAGTGACAGATCAGTTGCCTCCATAATCCGTCGTCCCGTTTTGGTGCCTGAGTCAAAGCCCGTGGACGACCTTTTCCACTACATGCAACGCTCACGCCACCACCTGGCTGTGGTTGTGGACGAGTACGGGGGCATAGCCGGTTTGGTCACCATTGAGGATGCCATCGAGCAGATCGTGGGCGAGCTGGAGGATGAGCACGACCGGGTCCAGCACGACGAGCCCAAGCAGATCGGCCCGCACACTTGGCAGCTGCCGGTCCGCACGCCTATCGCCGACCTGGAGGAGCTCTACGAGATCACCATTGACGAAGATGACGTAGATACGGTCTACGGTTTGTTGACCAAGCTGCTGGGCTCCGTGCCAGTTTCAGGCTCATCGGCGGTGACCCGAGGAATAAGATTGACCGCCGGCGAGGCGGTCGGCCGTCGCAAGAAGATCGCCACCATCGTGGTCGAGCCAGCCAACGGATCCAACATCGCCCTGGACCTGGAAGGCGGTGCGGAGCAAGAAGACGAACAGGCCGACAGGGATCAATCCGAGCAGGACAGTCAGGAGAATTCATGACCAAGGAAGAACAGAGCGAGGGCAAGGCACCGGTCCACCGATCGGGTTTCGTGGCGGTAGTGGGCCGACCCAATGTGGGCAAGTCCACGCTCATGAACGCCCTGGTAGGCAGGCCCATCGCCATAGCTTCCTCAAGGCCAGAGACTACCCGCAAGGCCATTCGGGGGATAATGACCCGCCCCGAGGCCCAGGTGGTCTTGGTGGACACCCCAGGCATCCATCGCCCGCGTACCTTGTTGGGCCAACGGCTCAACGACGTGGTGGAGGCCTCCCTGTCGGACGTGGATGCCATTGCGTTCCTGCTGCCCGCAGACCAGGCCATCGGTCCAGGCGACCGTCGCATTCTCAGCCGGTTGCGGTCCGATTTCGCCCATAAGGACAAGGACGGCAAGTGGATTTGGCGAAAGCCTCTGATCGCCGTAGTGACGAAGATCGACCAGCTGAGCAAAAGCCAGCTGGTGGACAAGCTCCTGCAGATCGGGGCCTTCGCCGACTTCTCCCAGATTGTTCCGGTCAGCGCCCTGGAGGCTGACAACGTGGACGAGGTGGCCAAGGTTCTAATGGATGTCATGCCCGAAGGCCCTCAGCTCTACCCTGACGACCAGCTGACCGAGGAGCGTCCCGAGGACATGATTGCTGAGCTGGTTCGCGGAGCCTACCTGGAGGAGCTCAACGACGAGCTGCCCCACTCCCTGGCAGTTCGTGTGGAGTCAATCGATCCGGATCCAGAGGGCGGGCGCGACACGCTCCATATAGGCATTTATGTAGAGCGTGACTCCCAGAAGCCCATCGTCATCGGGCGGGGGGCCGAGCACCTGGTGCGCGTGAAGAAGAAGTTGCGCACCGCCGTCAACCGGACCATGGGTCGCAAGGTCCGGTTGGATTTGCACGTCAAGGTCGCCCGCAACTGGCAGACTGACCCCAAGCAGTTGGAGCGCCTGGGGTTCTGATTGTGTTCAGCGGCGGGGTGCCGGGGTGCGCTTGGCCGTATACATCCGGGTGTTCAGCAGGTCAGCGTAGCGCTCGATGACCTTGGGCCGAATCACCTTCATGGATGGTGTCATCAGACCATTGTCCTGGGTGAACTCCTCGGGCAGGATGATAAACTTGCGCACCGACTCGGCCCGGGAGACGCCCTCGTTGGCCCGGTCCACATACTCCTGGACCTCGGCCCGGACCACAGCGTTCTGTGCTGCCTCCTGAAGGGACATGTTGCGATCCAGACCCTTGGAGGCCAGCCAGGGACGCAGGGCTGTTTCGTTCAGGGTGACCAGGGCTGAGATGAAGGGGCGCTTGTCGCCCAGAACCAGGGCCTGGGAGACAATTTCGGAGCGCTCGATGACCTCCTCGATGGGCCTGGGGGAGACGTTCTTGCCGCCGGCCGTGATGATCAGGTCCTTCTTGCGCCCGGTCAGGAAGAGGAACCCGTCTCGGGAGAGCCGTCCCAGGTCGCCGGTGGCGTACCAGCCGTCCTCGGTGAAGGAATCGCGGGTGGCTTCCTCATTCTTGTGGTAGCGGTGGAATACACAGATGCCCTTGATCTGCACCTCGCTGTCCGAGGCGATGCGGATGGTGAATCCTGGGAAGGGGATGCCCACCGAGCCCCGGTGGTAGGGGGTGCCCAGGGGATTGAAGGCGCAGGGCGCAGTGGTCTCGGTCAGGCCGTAGCCCTCATAAACCGGAACATTGGCGCCGCGGAAGAACCCCAGCAGCTCCGGATCCAGGGGAGCTCCTCCGGAGACAATCCACTTGGCCCGTCCGCCCAGGACCTGGCGCAGAGAAGAATAGACCAGCGGGTCATATACGGCTCTTCGCAGGGCGCTGCGCCTGGTTGGCCATCCCTGACGGGAGATGTCCTCCATGTATGTGCGTGCAGCCCGGGCCGCCCCGTTGAAGATCCTGCCCTTGATGCCGTGTCCAGCCTTCTGGGATGCGGCGTTGTAGACCTTCTCGAAGACCCTGGGCACGCCGATGATGACCGTTGGCTTGGACTCCTGCAGATCGGACAGCAGGGTAGCCAGACCAGAGGAGATGTAGACGTGCATGGTCCCGTAGACGACCCCGTAGCTGATGGCCCGAGCAAACGTGTGGGCTTGGGGCAGGAAGAGCAGGATGGATCCATCCGGGTCGTGGGTCAGATTGGGAATGAAAGCGTTCAGGTTTCTGGCCAGCTGGCAGTAGTGCTCATGGGTCATCTCCACGCCCTTGGGCGCCGCAGTGGAACCAGAGGTGTAGACGATGGAGCAGAGGTCGGTCTTGTGGATGGAGTTGATCCGCTCGTCAAGCTCGGCGTCGCTGACCGATTCCCCATAGGCCTGCAGTTCCTGCAGGGCCCCGGATTCCAGGCAGGCGATCCGCTCCAGGGTGGGGCACTCCTTGTCGGCCCCCTCGGCCTTGGCACGCATCTCTGTGGTCTGCACCACCAGTAGCCTGGCATCGGAGTTGTTGACGATGAATCGGATTTGCTCGGCCGAGTCGGTGTCGTAGATGGTGGCGATGACCCCGCCAATGGAGAGGACCGCGGCATCCACGATGTCCCACTCATAGCTGGTCCTGCACATGAAGGCCACGGCATCGCCCTTCTTCAGCCCGTAGTGCATGAAGCCCTTGGCGGTGGTCCTGATGTCGTGCAGAATCTCTCGGCCGGTCCGGTAGGTCCAGCTGCCGTTCTCCACAAAGTGCAGAACCGGCTGGTCAGGAGTGCGGCGGGCCCGATCAGCGTAGATGTCATAGACGGTCATGTCGTCTGGCACTGGACCCATGCCGGCGGTGGTGGCTGAAAGCAGTCCTGAAGCCGGATCCATGCGCGTGGTGGTGGCGTAGTCAGCTGACCAGAAATGCGTATTGGGCAGGGCGAGGGCTTCCTGGGCGGCACCTGATGGATCCGCAGCTTCCTCGCCGGTCGGTCCCTCCCCATGACCCACCTGGTGTGCCACAAAAGATTTGACCGATGCTAGTAACGACACGTTGTCTCCTTCAATAATCGCGGGATATGTCCAGAATAGCCGTTTACTTGGAGAAGGGCGGGCCCGGTGCTAAAGTAGGCACGTTGCTTTGGCGAGGGAGGCTTTCATGGCCTCCGTTATCGACTCGGCTGGATCATCGGCGGCCTTTTCTTTTGGGCGGTCCGGAATCCGACGCGGCGATGCGCCAGGACCGGCCCAGGTCGGTCTTGAGGAACCACTCAAGGAAGGAAGCCAACATGGCTAACACAATTAAGCTCGAGGGCGAAGTCCGCGACCAATTTGGCAAGGGGGCGGCACGCCGCATGCGCGTGGCCCAGCAGATCCCCGCCACCATCTACGCCGGCGGCGCCCAGCCCGACTACATCAAGCTGCCCATGCGCGAGACCACTTTAGCCCTGCGTCGTGCCAACGCCCTCTTCTCCATCAGCTTCGGCGGGCAGACCAAGACGGCGGTGGTCAAGGACGTGCAGCGCAACCCGGTCAAGCGCCAGGTAGAGCACATCGACTTCTATGAGGTCCGCGCCGGCGAGAAGGTCACCGTGGAGGTGCCTGTCTTCGTCAGTGGCGAGACCAAGGGCGCTGCCGTGGCCTTTGTCGACACCCAGAATCTGCAGGTCCGGGCCGACGTGTCCAACCTGCCCGAGCGCATCGATATCAGTGTTGAGGGCCTGGCAGAGGGCGACAAGATCCTGGCCAAGGACATCAAGCTGCCCGAAGGCTCCGAGCTGATCATCGACGATATGGAGGAATCCATCGTCTCCGTCGAGATCCCCAAGGAGGAGAGCCTGGAGACCCCCACCGAGGAAACCGGACAGACCGAGGCGGAAGCTGCCCCGGAGGCCGACGAACAGAGCGAGTGAACCAAGAGGTTCGATCTGCAAGGCCGTGGGATCATCACGATCCTGCGGCCTTTTTGTCTATAACGGTCACTATGCGAAATACGCTGAACGGGTCAGGGTCTGCCTATGCGATAGTTCGGGTACCGGGCATCGCCATAAGCATAGCGCCCGAGCAACCAATACAGTAGCAAGAAGAAGTGGTAGATAATGGCAGAGCAATCACATCACGACCCGAAGGCACTCAATGAGTTGGCGGACGCTTTCAAGGTCATTCCCAACGATCATCCCGCCTCTGACGAGGAGCGTGCCCGGCTGATTGATAAGCCTGCCTTCGGCCAGCTCTTCTCAGACAACATGGCCCACATGGGATGGACTTCAAACGACGGCTGGAAGGACCGCAGGGTTGAGCCCTACGGACCGCTCAGCCTGGATCCGGGCGCCTCGGTGCTTCACTATGCCCAGGAGGCCTTTGAGGGGCTCAAGGCCTACTACCATGACGACGGCTCCATCTGGCTCTTCCGGCCCGATGCCAATGCTCAGCGCTTCTACAATTCCGCCAAGCGTCTGGCCCTGCCTCCGCTCGAGCCCGATGACTTCCTGGGATCGGTCGCGGCCTTGGTCCGCCGTGACGCGGCCTGGGTGCCCAAGCGTCGTGAGTATACGCTCTATATGCGCCCCTATATGTTCGCCTCCGAGCCTTTCCTGGGTGTGCGCGCTCCACATGCGGTGGATTATTGCGTCATCGCCTCGCCCTCGGGACCTTACTTCGCCGGCGGTGTCAAGCCGGTCAGCATCTGGGTGGAAGACAAGTGGTTCCGCACCGGCCCCGGCGGCACCGGCTTCGCCAAGTGCGGCGGCAACTATGCGGCATCCCTGCTGGGTGAGAACCGCGGTGCTGAGCACGGATGCGAGCAGGTCTGCTTCGTCGACGCAGCCACTAAGACCTACCTGGAGGAGCTTGGCGGCATGAACATGTTCACCGTCCACAAGGACGGACACCTGGAGACCCCCAGCCTGACCGGAACCATTCTGCCCGGCGTCACCCGCAACTCCCTGATCACCCTGGCCCAGGACCACGGCCGTGACGTGGTTGAGACCATGATCCGTCTGGACACGCTGCTGGACGACATCCGCTCCGGCGAGGTCACCGAGGTGTTCGCCTGCGGGACCGCCGCCATAATCACACCGATCGGGCGCTTCAAGTCTGAGAACTTCGACGTTGAGGTGGCCGATGGTGGTTCAGGCAAGGTTACTATGGACTTCCGCAACGAGCTCCTGGGCATCCAGCTGGGCGAGATCGAGGATCCGCACGACTGGATGTGGAAGGTCTGCTGAGCGCTGACTCCATTACTGCCTGATAGGTCTTGAAAGGAAAGCGGCTTCAGGGTGATATTCCGCCTTGGGTCGCTTTCTCTCATGTTTGTGGCCTTGCGCACATCACCGGCCTGTTCTGCTGTGTGTTTGGCTAATCTATAGACGGACCTGAGTGCGGGACGAGTTCGGGAGGAGAGGCGCGGGATGAAGACGGCCTTGGAGGGGAACCTGATCTTCATGGTCATCGAGTACCTGGGCATCCTAAGTTGCGGTCTTTCAGGCGGTCTGGCTGCTGTGCGCAAGGGCTATGATATCATCGCCATTCTGCTGGTTTCGTGGATCAGCGCCTTGGGCGGCGGGGTGGTCCGTGATGTCCTGCTGGGTCAAGTGCCACCCAGCGGCATCACCGATAAGGGCTCGGTCATCGTTACCCTGGCATCCGGCCTGGTCGTAGCTGTCGCTCATCCTGAAATCAGTAGGATGACCTGGTCCATGCTGGTCACCGATGCCATGGCCCTGGGGTCTTTCGCTGTCAACGGGACCGCCAAGGCTTTGATGTGTGGAACCGGGGGCATGACGGCCATCTTTATGGGCATGGCCACGGCCCTGGTAGGCGGCCTGCTGCGAGACATCCTTCTCAACCAGGTGCCTGCGGTCATCCAGGACCAGCATTGGTACGCTCTGCCTTCCCTGATCGGCTGCCTGCTGACCCTAGCCTCCACGCGCGCCCAGCAGCACGGGCTCTATCCGGCACGGGTCGACATGGCTCTGGACCTGGCCATCGTGGCCCTGGTGGTCGTCCTGCGCATCATCTCGGTGAAATTCGACATTCTGGTGCCTGGAGCAGTGGACCGGCGCTCGGCCCGGCTGCCGCTCAACGATGTCCAGCTGGCCAGGGCCATCCGTCATCTGATGCGTGGCCGGTCGAATATCAGCGTCACCATCAAGCACACCGACGAGGATACCGGTGAGAATCCGGAGACGAATTCGGATACCAAAAAGGGCCGGTGATCCAAGCGCTTGGATCACCGGCCCTTATGGGGCACCCGGTTCAGAGGGCGTTGACAGCGTTGGCCAGACCGGACTTGCGGTTGGCGGCCTGGTTGCGGTGGATTACACCCTTTCCTGCAGCCTTGTCCAGACGGCGGGCGGCCACCTGGTAAGCAGCCTGAGCGGCCTCCTTGTCACCGGCATCCACGGCGTTACGCACGGAACGCACTGAGGTCTTGATTGCGCTCTTGACCTCCTTGTTGCGCAGGTGCGCCTTTTCGTTGGTGATGACCCGCTTCTTCTGCGA
>NZ_JBVPQK010000046.1:0-14098 GCF_058197115.1 Bifidobacterium sp. POST2/T3 (B1) | reverse complement strand
CCGGTTCTTGGATTGTGGTTCAGCCCCGACCCCCGTCTACTGGTCGGAACCGACGAATATGTGGGCTGCGACCGCCTTAAGCGCCGACCGCGGCTTTTCTCTTTCGCTCAACCTTCCTCAGGGTAACTCATGGAGATGTAAACCGTGGTCAGGATGGCGAAGATATAGGCCTGAAGGGCCGCCACAAAAATTTCGAAGGCCGTCAGGGCGAAGCCCAGAACAAACCAGCCCACGCCAGCCAGGGCCAGGAGCTTGTTGCTGGCCTCGATGATGTAGAACTGGGTGAAAGCCAGGCTGACAGCCACCAGCAGATGGCCGGCGATCATGTTGGCAAAGAGTCGAATGGTCAGGGAGGCCGGCTTGACAATGACCATCTCCAGCAGCTGGATGGGTGTCAGAATGATATAGAGAGGCCAGGGCACTCCAGCCGGGAAGAGCTCCGATTTGAAATAGCCCCAGACGCCCTGCTCCCGGAATCCCGTCACCATGTACTGGCAGAAAGTCCAGATGGCGAATACCAAAGGCATGGTGATGGTCGCTGTTGCCGCGATGTTCATGCCCGGCACGATGCCGCAGAGGTTGAAGACCAGGATAGTCAGGAAGATGGTCGTAATCATGGGCACGTAACGCTTGCCCCGAATCTCGCCCAGGGTGTCGTAGACGACTGAGTCGCGGATGAACTCAATGACCCATTCAATAGCCCCCTGCCAGCGGGAGGGGATCAGCTTAGCCCTGGCGGCAGTGATTCCCAGCACCAGAAGGATAATGACCATGGCCACGAACCTGATCAGGATGATTCTGTTCATGGCGAAGGGCGTTCCCTGGAAGAGAATCTCAGGAGGCAGGAAATCTTCGATGGTGGGTAGCTCGCTCGGCTTGGCCATGGCCAGACTGAAAGCTTCACTTCCCATTGCCTCTAGCATCTATCGCCTCCTGAACGACACAGTGAACACTATAGCGCGTATGCGACCCATGGCTGCACCGTATCGGTAGTGTAGCCCACACCAAGAGCCACGGTAACTATGGATTCATCCAGTGTGTCACAGATAGCGGCCGCAGGTCGAATCCGCCCCGCGGTGTGGACAGTTTGATAACGAATTTAATCCAAACGTCATTAACTATTAACAACGCCAGGAATAAGCCCGTACCCGTCACCAGCCAAAGGACGATACCCGTCAGCGCGTGGGCATCCAGGAGCGTGTCTGATGGATCGGTCGGTGCCTAGTTGGCCCGCTGCCCGCAGAGTCGGCACCTGGTCCAAGTCGTAAGGGGTGGTCTCGTAAACCCAATTCAGCCAGTTGCGCCAGAGCAGGTTAGCATGGGCCCGCCAGGAGAAGACCGGCTCCAATCTGGGATCGTCATGGGGGTAGTAGTTGACCGGGAAAGGAACCTGGTCCAGGCCCTTGGCCATGTCGCGCCGGTACTCGTGAGCGAGAGTGTCGCGATCATATTCCCAGTGGCCCAGCACGAAGATCTCTGAGAAATCCTGGGTGCAGATAAGCCCTGAACCCGACTGGGGACCCCAGGTCAGCACCTGTAGATCCGGACAGGCCCGCACCTGGTCCTCGTCCACCCCGGCCCAGCGGGAGTGGGGCTGCAGGGCGATCTCATCGAAGCCATTGGTGATGAAGCAGTACTCGTCCTGCAGATACTGAGGAAAGACCCCGAAGACCTTGCAGTCCAGGTCGCGCTTGGCGATGCCGTGGCGGTAGTAGAGCCCGGCCATGGCCCCCCAGCACAAGTACATGGTGGAGAAAACGTGGGTAGAAGCCCAGTCCAGAATGTGAGTCAGCTCCTCCCAGTAGTCGACCTGCTCGAAGTCCATCTGCTCCACCGGGGCGCCCGTCACGACAAGACCGTCATAACAGTTGTCCTTGAAGGAATCCAGATTCTCGTAGAACTTGACCAAGTGGTCCATGCTGGTGTGCGCGGCCTGATGGGTGGATGTCTTCATGAAGTCGACCTCCACCTGAAGCGGCGACTTGGAGATCAGCCGCAGCAGCTGGGTCTCTGTCTCCACCTTGGTAGGCATCAGATTGAGGATGACCAGCCTGAGCGGACGCATCTCCTGCCGCTCCGCCTCGTGGCTTTCCAGGGCGAAGATGCGTTCCGAATCCAGGATGGATCTGGCCGGCAATCCGGTGGGGATGGTGATAGGCATGGCTCCATTATCTCCCAAGTAAGGCCTGCCCACACACGGACTTGACAAGTGTGCTGGAATCCGTAACATAGATAACTGCTGTGTTGCACAGCCGACGCGGGGTGGAGCAGTTCGGTAGCTCGCTGGGCTCATAACCCAGAGGTCTCAGGTTCAAATCCTGACCCCGCTACCAGTAAGGCTCGGAATCGTCTGGATTCCGAGCCTTTGTTTTTACTAACATCTTATAGAGCCGAACTGTAATTAATTATTATTGACTATAAAGTGTACTTAATCTATAAGGCAGCACGAATTCCTTTGAGATTCCTCAGTCTGCCGAACAGACTGATAAACCAATCGTTTTACGGCGAAGAGAATAAATCGACAGTTACAAACAAGCGGTAAGCGTGTCATCAAATTCGATGATCTAGCAATGAGCTCCAAGTAATAGCTTTCATACCTCTCATATTATTCTATGGCACGCGTGAAGATGCACCGAGTTGCCTCTTCTAAGTTTGGACAAAAATGATCAAAATATACACTCTCGCCAACAGAGTTAATTTGCTCAATAGGATACTATTTTGCCGAACAATCGAAAATTTATTTCCATTTTACTGTTTAAAATTTAATTGTCTGAGCCAAGGAACAACACGAAATCGTCTGCCACTATCGACTTCTACGTCTACAAGTCAGCCAGCAATTATGCGTCTTTCTAAGAATCAGACGGTCTGAGTTGAGCATATCAGCTCTGTGCCTCCAACCTCAGAAATTGCCTCCGGCAAGCAGATGTGGTATTAATAGAAATTAACAAGGCATGGAAACGTTTCCACGATGAGGTGACCGGATGACAACAATCAAAGATGTGGCCGCGAGGGCCGGGGTATCTCTAGGAACTGCTTCTAGAGTGCTTTCCAAGAGCCCCCATACATCGGCCGATTCTAGGGCAAAAGTCATGCAGGCAGCCAAGCAATTGGGTTACGTCGCCAATGGCCCGGCCCAATCCCTTAGGCGGGCACGGACTAACATTCTGGGCTTGCTCATATCCGATATTCGTAATCCATTTTTTGCTCGTTTAGCTCTTTCTGCGGAAAAAGAAGCCCGTAAATCTGGATACATGGTTGTCTACGGTAATGCCAACGAAGATGCAGACACTGCCGATGAAATCGTCCAGGTCTTCTCCCAGCAGCGAGTTGATGGGGTCCTTTTCTCTCCTCAAGGCATTATGACTCCTCATATTCGATCATTCTTGAAAACAGGAACTCCGTTGGTTCTACTCAACCGTCACCTTGAAGGTATAGAGGCGCCATATTTTGGTACAGACAACGTTCAAGGCATGAATCAGATCTTGCAATACCTACACGAACGCAAACATAAAAGGGTGGCATTTGTTTCAGGTCCTACTACCATATCGACGGGCTTGGAACGGTATAGAACATTTATGGAAGGCAGAGATAGTTTCGGATTCGATCCTGATCCTAGGCTGGTTCAGATAGGCAATTTCTTAGCAGAAGGTGGTTATCGTGCTGCTCAAGACATCATCCGTTCTGGCCTGAAACCATCGGCCATAATAGGCGCTAACGGCGAGACGACGGTGGGCATACTCCATGCATTACATGATTGCTTAAGTACCAAAGAAGCGAGGCGGATAGAAATCGTCTCCTTCGACGACATGGAGTGGTTTGACTTTATCAGTCCCCGCATCAGTGCTGTTCGCAACGACGCAACTTCAATTGGCAGAGAAGGGGCCAAGGGATTGATCAAGCTCATTCAGGGGAAGAGAGCGGAATCCAAGATGATCCCTACCCAGTTCATCGATCGCTCAATTTGATGTGTTTTTTTACGTGGCATATCCCTACTGTTCGCTGAAGCACAGTCTGACGAAAAGTCGTGAGGGAAGGGACTGCCTTTCTCTCAAAAGCAAAGAAAGGAAAGAAATAATGAAGGTAGCGTTAGGGGCTGATCATGCTGGATTCCCTCTCAAAGATGAAGTCAGAAAGGCCATTGAGGCAGCTGGCCATCAGGTGATCGACTGCGGTACCAACAGCACCGATCCTGTTGATTTCCCGGACATTACGCAAGCGACCTGCAAGAAGGTCGTGACCGGGGAGGCAGAACGAGCCATTCTAGTCTGCGGCACCGGGCAAGGCGGTGTCATGGCAGCCAACAAGATTCCAGGTATTCGCTGTGGTTTCGCTCACGAGACCTACTCGGCTCATCAATCAGTTGAGCACGACAACGCAAATGCAATAGCTATGGGAGCCTGGCTTGTCCCTCATGCCCTGGTTCCAGATATCGTCTCCGCATTTCTCAACGCGCGTTTCGACAATGACGAAGATACCCGCAGACGTGTAACCAAACTTAATGCCATGGATCGGATAGAGGTTACTGGGGGCCACGGAGAAGAAGAGGAGAAATCAAAGTGAAACAGGCTCCAACCGAACAAGAAGAAAAAGTCTTAGGGTCAAAAGACCGACTAGAGACATCCATCGCTGCAGGCATAGGAACATGTGTGGAAAACTATGACTTCATAGCTTACAGCACAGCAGCAGCCCTATATTTTGGCACTGATTTCTTTCCTGCAGGGAACCGTTTCATCAGCACTATGCTGGCCTTTGCAACTTTGGCAGTCGGCTTCGTCATGCGTCCCATCGGCGGAGCAGTCGGCGGCTATCTGGCCGATAAGCATGGCAGAAAACCAGTACTGGTGGGTGCCCTCTTAGTCATGGGAGGGTCTACCTTTCTGATTGGTCTAATGCCAACCTATGCGGCTATCGGTCTGGCAGCTCCAATCATCTTGACACTGATCCGCATGATACAGGGGCTTGCCTTCGGTGCCGAATGGGGAGGCGCTATAACTATGGCCTATGAGCATGCTCCTTGGAACAGGCGAGGCATGTACTGCGCAATCCCCCAATCCGGAAATCCATTAGGCATCGCTCTCGCCTCCGGGATGTTCGCTCTCTGTGCCTTTCTGCCAGGTGATTGGCGTTGGCGTATACCCTTTTTACTGAGCGCACTACTAGTCGTCGTCGGCCTTATCGTTCGGTCCAAGCTCTCAGAATCCCCTGAATTTCAAGAGGCTCAAGCAAGCGGCAAGACCGAAAAGAACCCACTGGCTACCTCAGTACATCGGGATTGGAAAGGTATTCTACGGGTGATCTCTTTGAGAATCGTAGAATCATTTGCGTACTATCTGACCGCCACATACCTTCTAAACTACATCTCGGAGCAAGAGCCCGATATGCGACCGGTTGCGCTGAATGCCATAACCATAGCCAGCATCGTAGCTATTTTTGCCACCTTTTTTGCCGGCAGTTTGACTGATCATGTCGGAAGACGACCCATCTACATTGCAGCTTGTATTGCCGCCTTAGCTTTTGCCTTCCCCATGTATTTGCTAACTAATGATCACAAGCCTGTATTGATTACGATAGTCTTTATCATAGGGATTGGGATTATCCATGCCTCATTCACAGGCGTACAGGGGTCACTTTTGACCGAACAGTTCAAAACTTCCACTCGCACTTCAGGTGCATCCCTTGGCTACCAGGTCGCTGCCGCGCTAGGGGGGTTCGCCCCCATGCTGGCGACGGCTATGGTAAATGCCTTCGGGTGGCCAGGCGCCTCCATGCTATATATGGCCGCCGCTCTTGTGGGCTTGATCGGAATTCTCTCCACAAAGGAAACCTATGGAAAAAGCGAGCGGACAAGAGTCAATAATCTTGTGCGCCAGGCTAAAGCGAATCAAATCAATAAATAAAGGTTGGGGTTTCTGATAAAGGCAGAAACCCCAAATGTCTGAAAGCCATGGCGGCGTACACACTGACTAGGAGGTGCGCCGCCACATTCATATGCAGACGTAGACATTCTAGCCCCTGTGGAATTACGGGCCACTCAGAATAATCTCAACAAGATAACGACAAACACGTCCAAGGAATCCATAAAACGCTGATGGTCACATACGGTGGGTGATCAACCAGAGAACCCTCGCGATCTCGTGAATCTGGAAACCAGAGGCTGTGTAACTAGCTAAAAATGGCAATCCTGGATAAAGCATATGAGCCAACAACGCTGATGCTCATCGGTTGCAGAAACTAATGTCATACGAATCATGTGACATTCCACTTTTATACTGTTCAGAATGAATATATAGAGCTTAACCTATTGGATAAACCATTATTGAAGTACTGTCCATGAAATACCTCGGATGACGCATCATTACCAGTAAGCCAGCGAAAACCGGCATATGGAAAATACCACCCAATCCATGCAATAACTTTATGAGTGAAGATATCCCCATCGCATTTAAGTGTGATATGACCGTGCATGTCACAAATCGGGTGAACTTTCCTGCTGGACCAGAAACAACTACCGTCCACATTGCATCTTATTGCTTATGCGAGAAAACAACTCACCTAGAGAAATCGAGGTATAAAGGCAATGTCACGTCACCAAGGTGAGAGAAAAAGTGCTCCAGGTGAACATCGACGTTGCTGTCGTATCTCATAATTTAATTAATAAGGTGCATACTACAAGAATTCTCCCAAGAAGAATGATGCCGACATCCATGGGACCGACAAATGGGTTTTCGTGCTTGCTATCCGATTTCTGGTTGAGCGCGCTGGAGTCGTCGTCATTTTCGTCGGTGTTCCCCTCAAACACCGGTAAGGGAGAAAATACTCTGGGCTTTGCTTGCCGTGGCTCTTGTAGCTGTTTGGAGTCAACCGTGGGTAACCCCAATTCAGCTCGTACACTGCACCTCTCCTACAAATTCATCTTGGAAATGACGGCGTGTGCTGTCGTAAGTCTGGCATACTAAGCAATCTACGGAGGTAGAGCTGCCGAGTTTTCTTCGCTGCAGCTTTTGGGATTTGGTCTTTATATTATAAGCATCCATCTGCAAAGCAGATGGATGCCTATAAAGCAGTAAGTACACTTGATTTTTTGGACCCAATGGCCGTCGGTCGACAATACTGCTTGTTCCAACTGAAAAACGGTAAGGCGAAGGAATACGAGACAGTACCTACTCAACTTAGCTCGTCCAAAAGCTCGCTGCACAAATCCAACTACGTAAGTATCGAGCCCAAACCCCAACCCTTGCTACTAATAAAACTGAAACTAAATTCACTCATATTCCGGCTCTTTTCTTATATCTGGCTAGTCAAAGTTCTTAGCAGGTAAGTGGCAAAAAACTTGGATGCTCCTTCGCGAAGTAGACTTCCACCGACTCGAACTTGCTAGCATGATTGCGTCTGCACCAGGGAAAGCCAAGAGGGCTTAAATGCAGTACACACAACTAGGCGAAACGGACATCAACATATCGAAGATCTGCGTGGGATGCATGAGCTTCGGCAAGCCAGGCACCATGCACGACTGGACACTGGATGAGGAAGGGACCGACGCGGTCGTTGCGCACGCACTGGACCTGGGCATCACCTTCTTTGATACAGCCAACGGCTACTCGGCTGGGACCAGTGAGGAATATCTGGGAAAGGCGCTTAGAAAGCATACAAGCCGCGACCGGGTGGTCATCGCCTCCAAGGTCTACTTCAATGAGGGACGGCTTTCGTCCAAGGCCATCCATCGCGAGATCGATGGAACGCTCAGGCGACTGGGCACCGACTACCTGGACCTCTATATCATCCACAGGTTCGACTATGAAACGCCAATCGAGGAGACCGTGGAAGCGCTCAACGATCTGGTCCAAGCCGGCAAGGTGCGAGCGCTGGGCGCCTCGGCCATGTACGCCAGCCAATTTCAGGATATGCAGAAAGTCGCTCGAGACAACGGCTGGACCCCTTTCAGCGCCATGGAGAACCATTACAACCTGCTTTACCGGGAGGACGAGAAAGACGGGCGTCTCACTCATGCCCTACAGCCCTCTGGCCGCCGGCCATCTGACACGGCCCACCTGGACCGCCGACACACTGCGCAGCGCCACTGATAAGGTCTCGCGCGGCAAATACGACCGGGCCGAAGACAACGACCTTGCCATCATTGACCGTGTGCAAAAGGCGGCAGAGCGGCACAACGTTCCTATGGCCCGGGTAGCCATCGCCTGGCAGTGGGCCAAAGGCGTCGCCTCACCGATCATCGGCGCCACCAAAGCCCATCATCTTGACGATGCTGTGGCTGCGCTGGATTTGGAACTCACGCCTGAGGAGATCGCCTCCATGGAGGAGCCCTACCTACCGCATGAGACAGTGGGAGCCATCGACAGCAATCCTCCTGAAGGCGTGGTGCTGCTGGACGCGGAGGAGAATTAACGCAATCCCCCCTGGCCTGGAGCATAGGCATGTTGAATCTAATGACTTGTGATTCATTGCCAAATCATACATTTATTGCTGTGTCAGACCAGGGGAACAGCTTAAGGAAAAGTCCTGATAGACTCGGGCCGACCTATAGTTCGACACAACCGTCCGCATCCTCCAGATCCGCTGAATCATCCGAATCCTCGCTAATTTCTAGAACAGTCAGGGCATCAGAGGTCTCAGTATCTTCAGAATCTGCTGGCGTATTCAACGTTTCCGATGCCTGTGGATTCCCGGATGTCTGCGAATTGACCATGTCTAAATCCAGTACCTTTTTATAGTCGCGATCCGCATCAGACTGTGAATAGCCAAAGTGAGCCTCATCCATAACGGAAATCAGGTGCATACCCATAGGGCGCATAGTTGTCCAGGTAATCCCTCCCGACACCACTCCACCAATTATCGGCACAGCCTTGGAAACCCCTTTGGCAAAGACGCTTTTAGTCATTTTTACGGACATGGTCTTGGCTACCGATTTGACGATCGGATAGATCACTCCTTTTGTCAAGGCCTTCTGTGGCAGATGCTTCAAGGCTGATTTCCCCAGTTGCGTGGAGATCAAACGCACCGCCGAACTGGCACCAGCGGCGCCAAGCATGACACCGAGGTATAAAAGCAATTGATTCCCGATCACCTCATCATCTGGCAGGGCACCTTCCCAGAAATCCTCCTCTCCATACAGATAGGCGATCTCTTGGGCTGTTATAAAAGCAAAACCGTAGAACTGGGCCGCATCTCCTGGAATTGTGATAGCCATGGTAATCCCTCCCGGCACTCCAGCCAAGAAAGATGCACTAGTGGATTGCCCTGTTCTTTTCAGGACGATTTGCCGTGCCATCTTATAAAGAACCTTCCGATCACAACCCGCGGCCACGGGGCCCCTCTTCACTATGTCTTCAATGACCTGCCGTGGAGCGCTAGCGAACTGCTCACGTAGAAACCGCTCACGATCTACTTTCATCCCCGGAATTCGCATAGCCTGATTCAACACCACCATCAAGGGTTTCCCGCCATCTTTAGAGCTTTCGGTGTTTTCCTTCGCCATCGCTAACCTTCTCCACCGCCATCCTTGGCCGATATTTTACGAGGTCAATGGTATCCAAGAAACCAGACGATCACATCCATAACCGCTGCACTCAAGCGTGAGGCTGACAATTTACCAAACAGCCGTCCGCCTCAGCCGTTGGATGTTTTAATACGGACAGCACAATCATTTGTTCAGCCAAACTTTCATTTTGCCTATTACTGATTTCTCGAGGCGGAAATGACATAAGACTCTGAAGATATCTGGGAATGGCCAAAATAACTGACGTTCGCCTGACGAATAGCCGACACACCCTGCCTTGGATCCGGAGCAGGCCGGTATCGCTCTCCCAGATCTATCTGCCCTGCGACAGGTCGAGACCGACCCTGGTCTGCCGACCAGCCTCATTAAGCCAATCGGCAGACCAAGATGCACATACGGGTCTCTGTACTTGTTCCAGGGTCACTGTCTCCTATGATTCCTGGCGGACATCTGTCTGACTAAGCGGAAGATGATAAGCCCAGTCATGACCGCTGCGGCGGCGACGGCCAAGGGAAGCACCACCGAAGATCCGGTCTTAGGCAGTGCGGCTTCCAGAGCATTCCAGTCATCACTGTTGGATTCAACAACTTGATCAGCGCAGAGCAGGCGACCATCGACTACTACTCCGCGAGAGTCCGCTCGTCCAGTGGCTTTTTGGGCGTTCTCCAATTGCGGCAAGGAAGCCTGATCCTCCACCGGACAGGGCACCAGTGGGCTGCCAACTACTCGGGCCCTGTCGGTGTGCCGACCTGATATGCCTGTCACTGTGGCATGCACGTCCACAGACTGGCCAGGCCGTAGCATTAGGGTCGACCAGTTGTCAGGATAGCGAATCCGAGTCACACGCCCCTGACCGACGACTGTCTGATCTTCCAAATGTAGTTGCCGGGCGAGGAAAATTGCTCCGGTCCCATCGCTGGGATCGCGAGGAGAATCGTTGGTGATCCGGAAGACAATAGGGACATCATCATGAGTTCGAAGGGCCTGTTCCGGCTGATCCCGATCACCCTTAGACATACCGCCGGCCTGATCAAACTTCTCGATATGCAGTGCCGGGGTCATATCAGGCGTTCTGGTCCAGACCGTGTTGGAGACCAGAGTCTTGTCCTGATAGAACTCAGTAAATCGGTTTTCATGACGTTCCACCTTCTTCAGCCGTCTGCATTGCAGGTAAGCCCTCCAGCCGACTGGGCGGTCGCCTGAAGCGCTGACCAAAGCCAAATATCGCGGTGTAGCCTCCACTTTGACCAGACCTGCAGGGTCTGCGGCCATCGTGAACAAGGGACCGCCAGGGATATCGGCTGACATGTTCGAACCAGCCATGATCTGTCCATGATGAATCAGGATGCGCCCGTTCTCGTAGAGATCCTGGTTAGCGTAGACGGCCCAATGGCCGGTGAACCGATCCACCGAGGGGTCCAACCGATCCTCAATCCGCCAGGTCCCCACCTGCGGATAGGCCCGTCCGGCCGGCAGCAGACTGGAATCCAGCCGGTAGAGGAAGATCCGGCCACGGTAGATACTGCCGCCGTGGGCGCTGTCCCCACCTACGGCCACTACCACATCCTTGGCGGGATTGAGCGGCTTGACCGGATTAGCGACCACATTGGTCGCTTTGCGCATGTCGTTGACGATCTGAGTCGCCTGGTTGCGCACCACGTGACCAGGCTCTGCACGGATGACCGTGTAAGGCAGGACCAGATCGTAGGTGCGCCCCAGCAATCCTTGGTTAATGGCCGGTTCCCTGAGGGGACTATGGCCTCGGGCAACGGCATATGCAGCCAAATCGGCAGGTTGAGGATCTCCTTTGAGGGTCGCACCTGTGGCCGGAACATAGGTGTCCACAGTTTTGGCGAAGACCAGAACCATACCGTTTTTTACCTGAATATTGAAAGCCTTGGTGTGATCACGACCGTCGGATCCTAGAACCTCGATGCTCTTGGAATCGATATCCAGGTGACGAGCATCGTAGGCATCCGTCATGCCCAGCCGCCAGACCGGATAGGCGGTATCTTTGCGGCGGGCGTCCAGACTGATCCGATAGACTCCATGGTCGCCCATGAAGAGCACCTTACCGTCGATGCTGATGCCTGGATCATGCGCGCTGACATCGCTCTTTGAGGGATGGAAGTTAGCTGGCGGATTGCTCACTTGGTTGGAGGGGGTCAGTGAATTGTTCAGTGTCAGCAACCACTGATTTCCCACCCGATGATCCCTTGGGGCCTTGGAATCAACCCTGCCCTCAAAGCGCAGGCGCATTCTGGGATTGCTCCCGGCACGCCACTTGCTGATCATACCGGAATCGGTAATGGTCACCCGCAAACTGTGATCCTTGTCCTTCCACTTTGTGGCGTATCCGGTCTTGGCGATGATATCGCCGCTCTGCAGGTCAGTCACCTCAAGGGTCTGCTTGTCGGGCAAAAACCAGCGATCATACACATCCGTCAGGGTGATTGACTTGACAGGATATGCCAGATTGTCGGGCAGGCTGGGCTGGGTATCCAACTGATATTCCAGTCGCTGACCGGGGAAGACCATTTTGCCGTCAACGCTGGCCTGCTCCCCGCCCTGACCAGCCTCAGAGATTACATCCTTGCGTACCGGAGGTAGGTATCCGCAAATGCCCGGCTTGTTGGTCTCCACACTCTGCGTGTTGACTGTCTGGGAACCCGAGTTGGTCAGGGGCTCGCCCTGGCTGCCATGGCCATCAGGAGCCCGGCAAAAGGTCAGCTCCTGGTCAGGTGCTCCACCCATATCCTTGCGGACCTTAGCTGCGCCGCCGCCGTTGGCAAAGTTAACCGTGAAGGGAACCAGCATGGTGACCTGCTTAGGGTCCTCCATCCCCTTAAGACCGTTCAACCATCCGCTTTTGGCTCGGGCCTGTGCCCGGGTGCCGGTCACACTGATCTCGAAACGGTCTGTCACATCCCTTCCCTTAGCCACAATGTCCTCGATGCTGCTGCGGCGGTAGTGCTCGTCTGCATCAGCCTTGGCTTTGGCCACGAAGACGCGGATGGCCCTAGCCCCATCCTGATCAACCAGATAGTCAGCACCACTCCAGTCGTCAGTCAGGGCGAAAACCTTGGGTGCCTCAATCAGATGGGCTTCGACAGCGGCGTTGACCACCGACCCCACCCGGTCTCCGTCCAGAAACGCATGCCCGTCGGCACCAGTTCCGTTACTCCATTGGGGGTCTATGACGCTCTTCCACACCCCTGTAGCTGTATCTCGCAGGATCCAGGATTTGTCGGGCCTGGGCTTCCAGGTGGGTGTACGACGCTCCGGGGTCGACTGGTCAATCTGCCGGGCGGCGCCCTTCCAACTGACTCCTCCCTGATCCAGAATTACCCCGGTCTCTGGCCGTTCGACAGTCACATCCAGCTGCCATGCCCAGCGGTGTTCCTCCGGCAGAGCACCGCCCTTCCAGGTGGCTGTGGCCCGGTCACCAGGCGGCCTAGCTCCTTCGGCAGTGTTGAAAATGAATTTGTCAGTCAGATCTTCGCCGCTGGTCTGGTCCCTGACATGCTGACCACTGATACGGTACTGCTTACCTCGAGGATTGAAGACATCACTAAAAGTTAGTTCACGCCCACCCCGGCCGGTTCCAGTGACGATATGGGTGCGATTGGTCATCCCATCCGCGCTAGTGCCATGATCTACTTGCTTATCGGGAGCATCCGGAGGCAGATCGGCCGGCTTGGGCTCGTAGTCGTTGAGCATGATCACCACCAGGGAGATGCCCTTCTCGTCGCCTGCATACTCGTCAGCGAACTTGTCAAGATTGTCGTTGGGCTGATCCCAAAAGGAATCGCTGGTCCGATAGGTCACCCCACGATTGCTAAAGGTGCTGTTGGCCACCTGGCTGCGCCAGCTATCCATCCAAAGCTTGTGAATAGCCACAGAAATCCCGTCAAAGATGCGTTGGGATCCACGATAGCCGGCAACCACTCCCACGCCGGTTACCCGACAATGGGCCTGTCCGGACTGGTCGGCATGCGCCTCGTTAAAGCGCGCCTGACAGTTGCCATTGGCCTCGTCAAGAGCCTGCCGCTTGACCCGGGCCGTAGTGGCATTACCACCATCCACGACCCCCATCTTGGAGAAGGCCCTATCGATGCTGCCTATCTCATAACCGCCAAAAGCCCCCTGGTCGTCATCCTTGTAGGCCCAACCCTGCCAGAGCCGGAGCTTTTGGCCACCGGGAGGTACTGGTCTGCCGCCAGCATGACCTGATCCTCCGCCAGCCATAGCAGGAGCCGCCGGGCCGGCAAGGGTCGCCAAGGCGAGCAGAACCGCCAACATGCCGGTCCACCTATGCTTGTACATACTCGTCCTCACTCTTCGCCCGCTCCATTCCTTGAGTATGAACGGCTGCTGAGCATATACGTGCGTCAGAGTGAGACTGTGGTCGAATGTGCCGCGGGACGGTTATGCTGTGTATGAGACATACCTATGCTGTCCAGACCGAGAAGGAGACAGGACAATGGCAGAGACATTCGATGTGTTAGTCGAGATCCCCCGGGGCTCCCGCAACAAGTATGAGATGGACCACGATAGCGGCCATATCAGGCTGGACCGCACCCT
>NZ_JBVPQK010000045.1:0-14213 GCF_058197115.1 Bifidobacterium sp. POST2/T3 (B1) | reverse complement strand
CACATGGCTGAGGAAAAGACGATTCTGCTGACACAGGCCGCTTACGACAAGCTGAAGGAGGAGCTTGACCACCGTCAGGGCGAGTACCGCGACGAGATTACCGAACGTATCGCGGCGGCTCGAGCCGAGGGTGATCTGAGCGAGAACGGCGGCTACCAGGCTGCGCGCGAGGAGCAGGGTAAGAACGAGGGGCGGATAAACGAGCTGATCGTCAAGCTTCGCAACGCCAAGATCCTCAAGGCTCCTAAGGCTGGCACGGTGGGCAACGGATCCCTGGTGACCTTGACCATGGCCGGCAATGAAATGGTCTATGTGCTGGGTTCCAGAGATTTGACCGTGGCCACCGACTATGATGTCATCAGCCCCGAGTCGCCTATCGGCGCGGCCCTCATGGGCGCCAAGAAGGGCCAGACCGTGACCTACAAGGCTCCCAATGGCAAGGACATCTCGGTCACCGTCAAGGATGCCCAGCCTCTCAAGTAGCGGGACGACCCCTCACCGTCCCAGCTCGGCCTGAATGAAGCCGCTCTCCGCCATGGTCGACGGGGGGCGGCTTCGTCTGTGGGTGACTGCTCTATGAATGACCACTTGGTTCGTAAGGCAGGCCGATGGTCTTTGTTAAAAGTGCGGTTCGGCTGGAGAGCTGCTCAGCGCAGGTTGCAGACCACCAGATAGATGGCCACGATGTGGCAGGCATAGCCGATGACCGTGCCGCAGTGGAATATCTCATGGAAGCCGAATACCCGGGGCCAAGGGTCCGGCCGACGCAGACCGTAGACAATCGCCCCCAGGATGTAGGCCAGGCCGCCGGCCACGATCAGCCAAACCACCGGCGGACCGGCCATGGGGGAGTCCCAGAAGAGTTTCAGGAAGCCCACTCCCGAGACTCCGAAGACCACGTAGACAAGGGTGTAGAGCCAGCGGGGAGCATCGATCCAGAAGACGTGGACGATCATGGCCACCAGGCTGGCCCCCCACATGCCCAGGATGATGACCCGCCGCCAGAAGGGGTCCAGTGCAAAGGAAATCGGCGTGTAGGTGCCGGCGATGAGCAGGAAGATGTTGACGTGGTCCAAGCGGCGCAGAACGTCCGTGGTCCCCGGGGTCCAGTCGCCCAGATGGTAGAGAGCCGAGTTACCGAAGAGGGCCAGTGAGGCGACCATGAAGACCGCACATGCCAGCTTAAGGCCAGTGCCGTGGGCCAAACAGATCAGCACGATGCCGGCGGCCAGGGCCAGCGGGGCGGCCACGGCGTGAATCCAGCCACGCAGCAGGGGCTTGGGGCGGCCGTGCACATCCAGGCGGACCTTGCGTTCGATCTCCATGTCGGGGATGCCCTCGATTCGTGAGGCTTTGATCTCGGCCTTGGCCATGATCCGTGCAGCCTTGGCCTTGGCTTTGGCGCGCACCGCATCGGCCCTGGCCTGCAGATGGGCCTCATGGGCCACCTCTGCGTCCCTGCGCAGGTAGGTCAGCTCCTGTCGGCGCTGCTGACGGCGGCGTTCGAGATCGGGATCGGCCTCCTGGTCTTCAGGCGGTCTGCCGTCCTCGCTGGTCCTGGTTGCCATGGCCCTCCCTTGGTCCCTTGACTGGTCCGGGCCTGTCGGGTCCGGTAGCCGGGGCGAAACATCCGTGAACCACCCTACCCCAGACCCGTGTATTGGACGCGCATGTCATCATCGCCCTGGGCATGACCCGCCTGTCTGCTTCCGAGGGCCCTTTGTATGATGGAGGGCATGGCTGATTTTTCCGAGATTCTGGCATCCTGCGACGACTGCAACGAGGAGGACCGCGAGTGGCTCCACCACCTGGTGGCCGACTGGCAGGTCATCGCCGATCTAAGCTTTGCCGACCTGCTGCTCCTGCTGCGTACCGGCGAGGGGGAGTTCACTGTGGCTGAGCAGTGCCGGCCCTCAACGGTCATGTCTTTGCGCACCGAAGATGTGGTCGGAGAGCATTTCCCGACCGATCGCAGCGAGGAGCTGGAGGCGGCCATGCAGTCCAAGGGGGTGCTGCGATCCAACAAGCTGCGGACCATCGGCCGCGCCACGGTCTGCGATGTCTATGCCCCTATCCGTCACCAGGGCAAAACCCTAGGCTTGGTGGTCCGCGAGACCAACATGGCCACGCGCGAGTCCAATGGCCGTTACGAGAGTGAGAGCATCAACGCGGGCAAGGAACTTTTCGAAATGATCACCCGCGGCGAGTTCCCATACGCGGATTCGGTGCTCAACCAGCGGCACAACGCCAGGGTGGCCGACGGTTTCTTTGTGTTGACGGCAAGCGGCGTAGTGCGTTATGCCTCACCCAACGCCATCAGCTGCTTCCGCCGACTGGGCTCAGTGGAGACCATGATTGGCCAGTACCTGAGCGAGATTGGTACTTCCCTGCTCAAGGAGAACGATCCCGTGCCCGACTCTTTGCCGTTGGTCTTATCGGGCAAGGCGGCTGTGGACTCGGAACTAGATGCCAACGGGTCGGCTGTCTCCATGCGCTCCCTGCCCTTGTACGGCAAGCAGGGCAGGACCGGCGCCATCGTTCTCTGCCGGGACGTGACCGAGCTGCGCCGCCGGGAGAAGGAGCTGCAGACCAAGGATGCCACCATCTCCGAGATCCATCACCGTGTCAAGAACAACCTTCAGGCCGTGTCAGCCCTGCTGCGGCTGCAGGCCAGGCGGACCAAGTCAGACGAGGTCCGCAAGGAGCTGGAGGAGGCCCAGCGCCGCGTCCAGACCATCGCCGTGGTTCACGAGGGCCTCAGCCAGACCGCCGACGAGATTGTGGACTTCGATAAGGTGATTGCCAACCTGCTGAAGATGAGCGTGGACCTGGCCACCACCAGCGACCAGCACATCACCATCTCCTACGTGGGCAAGTTCGGGATGATGCCAGCCCAGGATGCAACACCCTTGTCCCTGGTGCTGACCGAGCTGGTCAACAATGCTGTCGAACACGGTTTTGAGGGCCGTGACGAGGGGCATATCACCATATCGGTAGGCCGGGGTGGCAACAACCTGAATGTGGTTGTCGAGGATGACGGCAACGGCTACAGCACCGAGTCGGATCAGGGACAGGCTCGGTCCACCGGGTCCGGGCTGGGCACGCAGATCATCAATACCTTCGTCACCAACGACTTCGGCGGTACGGTCAAGTGGGAGCCACGCCGGGATGGGGGCACCCGGGTGGTCATCAACATCAAGCTGCGCGTGGCGCAGGACGTGTGATATCCCGAAAACCTATTAGCGAGGGGTGCTTTTCAGGAAAAGAAAGGGGCGGTGGCATCAAGCCATCGCCCCTCAACTGTTCGGTGCAATCGGGAAGGAATCAGGACTGCATCTGCATGGCCTGGGACCTGCGTGCACGCATGGCCCGACGCTTGAGAGCCCTGCGTTCGTCCTCGCTCAGTCCGCCCCAGACGCCGTAATCCTGATTGGTGTCCAGGGCGCACTTCAGACAGGCGTCAATGACCTTGCAGGTCCGGCAGACAGCCTTGGCCTCCTCGATCTGCTGATAGGCTGCACCTGTGTTGCCGACAGGGAAGAACAGCTCAGGGTCCTTGTCACGGCAAGCAGCCTTGGCGCGCCAATCAAACGCATTACTCATCTACCTAAGCCTCCAAGAAGTTTTTATCTGTGCTTTATCACTACCCTATGCAAGATAAGCACGATGGGTGACTTTTTTCAAGGGTCCATTTGTTTTACGGCTAAAGAGAACACCTGTAGCGGAATGGCGTGACCCGCCTCCAGAACCAGACACCGTCCAGGAATGGCGCTGGCCCGGGTGGATAGGGCGGCCAGCTGATCGGCGGGGATGCCAGCCGCCAGATCGGCCCCCCGTTCGCCACAGGGGAACACCAGACGACGGCTGAAACGCTCAGGTCTGCGCAGGGCACTGGCCGCATCCACAGCTAGAATCACCGTGGTTCCCTCCTGTCCCAAAGCCTCCTGCAAGAGCGGGGACAATGGATCCCGACAGAGCGGATCCAGCAGGTCTTGGGCATCGTCAACAATCCAGACCAGCCCCCGGTTGCCACGTTGATGACCTTTAGGCGGTGTCGGCACCGGACCTGTCGAGTCCCGGCTGCTGTAGCCCTGGCCTGTTCGCCGCGTGATGCGCAAATCAAAGCTGGGTTCTGGTTGGGCTCCTGACTTCATCAGGGTAAGCAGGGAACGAAGCAGCAGGGCTAGAAGGGTGCTCTTTCCTCGGCCTGGCGGTCCAATCACGGCCGTATGACCTTTGAGGGGCAGGTGGTAGAGGTGCAGCAGGACACCGTCGTCGGTGTGTCCCAAAGGTATCTGGGGACGCCCTGATTGCCAGAGAATCTTTCCGCAGGCCGGATCACGCTCTGGCAGGGGAGGAGAGAAGAGCGGTGCTGGCGGTCGGCTGCCGCAGAAGCGACTGGCTTTGATGATCTGTTCCACCAGGGTTTGTGGGTCAGCTGCTGGGCAGGTGCGGAAGGCCTGGGGGCCCCGACCTTGCTCCAGGAAGCCCAGACCTGGACAGGCAGGGTCAATCGCCGTGGCGCAGGAGGACCCCAGCAACTCTTTGGACTGCAGGGGGTCGCGCACGCGCAGACATATGCCCAGGTTCATGTTGGCACGCATCTGGGCGCTGACCTGCCCCATGGTTTGCTGGGTGCAGGCCACTAGGTTCATACCCAGGGACCTGCCCTGAGATGCCAGGGCGGTCAGTTTGTCCAGATAGTCGGGCAGGAGTTGGCGCAGGGCCTGGAACTCGTCAATGACCACCACCAGGCGCGCCGGTGGATCGGACATCAGGGCAGTGTCCTCCACCCCTGCTCTGGCAACCAGGCGCTGACGGCGCTCCAATTCCCGCTGAAGGCCGTTCAGCGCTCGTACGGCCTGGTCCAGATCCAAATTGGTCACGCAGCCCACGGTGTGTGGCAGTCGGGCCAACAGGCCGAAGCCGGCACCGCCCTTGAAGTCCAGCAGGACCAGATTGAGCCGGTCTGGAGGCTGACTGGCGGTCAGGGCCAGACACCAGGTCTGCAGAAAAACCGACTTGCCTGATCCCGTTGTACCTGCCACCAGGGCGTGGGGTCCGTCACGCGGCAGATCGATGACCAGCGGTCTGTGATCAGGACGGGCACCGATGATTGCCGGTGCTGTCTTCCCCGATGCAGCAAGCCAGGCATGAACGATGCTCTGCCAGAGCAGACCATGTGCTTCCGAAGCCCCTGATCCCAACAGACGGGACTCCAGCCGAGGGCCCGGGTCGGAGGCCAGCTGAGCCAAGTCCTGCCGTGTCTGGTCCTCTGTGCTTGTCGATAGGGAAGCACGATTCGATGCTATGCCGTATTCCAATTGTGCGTGGGCGGGGAGAGATGACGGTGGCTGTTGATGCGCTCGCAGCAGGCTCAAAAGCAGCATGGCCAGGGTACCTGTCAGGCTGGGTAACAAGAGGAGGAGCAATATCCAGCGGCCCTGGCCGACTGCGTACCAGATCATGCCCGCCTGGGCCGCGGCCGGAGCCGTTTGGGCGACCAGGGTCAGAATGACCTGGATCCTTCCCTTTTTGGCCTTTCGCTCTTTGAGGCTGGCAGAGTGCCGATCGCCTGCAACCTGGTTAGAGACTTTCGGCCCGGCTGCTGATATCGGAAATGCAGCTGCTGATGAATTGGCCTTTATCATGTCTTCAGCATGAAGGGCCCGGCTGGGGAGTGCCAGGGCAAATCTGGCATGTGGTCGAATGTGGAATCAGGCCGGGATAGGCGGACGGTGCTACATGCCGCCGACGGTTCCGGGGGCATGACTGCCCTGCGCAAGCTTATTGAACAGATCGGTGTTGCGGGCTTGATCCAGCAGAACGGTGGAACCGAGACCCCAGCCCGGATAGTAGTCAGGATCCGCCCAGTAGACGCTTCCGGTGATGCCTTTGCTGCTGCTGGCACTGCGGAAGGCCAGGACCATGCGCACAAGGTCCATGGGGTTGGTCCGCTCATCCACCACCAAGGCATCCAGACCCGCCGAAAGGACCTTTCCGGACGTCGACGGGTTGAGCATGACCGAGGGCTGGAGCGCCTTGGCAGTGATGGCTGAGATGGCCTGACGCTGGCGTTCGGCACGTCCGAAGTCCCCCTTGGGATCCGAGTAGCGCATGCGGGTGAAGGCCAGGGCCATACCGCCGTCAGCCTGATGACAGCCGCGGGACCAGACCATGCCTGAGTTGGGGTCGTTGACGTCTGCATCGTAGCAAAGCCTGACACCGCCCAGAGCGTCGACCACCTTACTGAGGCCTCCAAACCGGATCAAGGCCACGTGATCGACCTTATGGCCGGTGATGTCCTCAATCTGGCCGGTCAGGGCCCGGTAGCCCGATGTGTAGGCCACGGCGTTGATTTTCATGTAATCCCCGTCCTGCTTGACCAGGGAATCCCGGGGGACTGAAATCAAGGAGGCGGCTCCGTGCCGGGGCTTGGTCAGTACCAGGATGGTGTCGGTGCGGAAGCCGGTGATGCTGGCATCCTGTCCGGCCCCCGGAGAACCGTCGCGCTGGTCCGATCCCAGAAGGAGCCATGTGGTGGCCTCTGAACCAGGGGCATCGGTCAGCATTTTGTCGCGGGTGAGCTTGCCATTGATCCAGAACCATCCTCCACCCGCCAGTACGACCAGTGCCAGCAGCAGGACCAAAAGCAGAATGGTTATGAATCTGCGCAAGGGGTGTCTGTGGACGAGGGCAGTGCCATTGCGCATGCTTCGATTGCTTCTGTTGCTCCAGTCGTTTCCAACAGGTGCAGCCGTGGCCCTTGGCTGGGGTGTGGTCTTCGATGATCCGCTGGTGCGTCTGGCCTTCCGGGCCCCGCCGGTCTGCCCCGGCTGATGCCCAGTCCCGGAGGAGGGGGAAAAGCTGGGAGGCGTCTGGCTACGGCTGTGTCTAGCCTCGGTACCTGGGGTTCCGAGGTCGGCCGCCGGACGGTGATGACCGGAGGGCATGAAGCTAGGAGGCTCCTGTCCCTGTCCGCCTTGGTCTGATCCAGTCCGCATACCCTTAACCTCCGTAGCTTTGACCGACTAGGTAAGCAATAGCATGCCTGAACGACCCAGCGGCTTAATCGGCTATCTCTGCGCCGGAACCGCACAGACCGTAGCGAACAGGTAGCGGTCCGCCATACCGATGTACTGTCCGGTGTTTGCATCCCTGATGGTTCCGTCGTCCGGATCGACGATTCCGCCCGTGTTCGGATCTATCAGGGTCTTGTCAGGCATGGTGATCAGTCCGGTGCGGGGACTGGGCTTGGGTGGAGCAGCGGCGGACGCAGATGGGGATTGGGTGCCGTCCTCTGTGTCAGAGCCGTTGCCCGCTGCCTGAGTAGCACCCTGTGTGTTTTGGACACTCTGGGCATCCTGATCATTGCTGGCCTGCTTGTCTGATGAAGATGCTGACTCTGCAGCCTCATTGGCCTGGGTCAAAGGCTTCCCTTCTCGGAGCAGTTGCCAGATAGTGTCGGCCTCATCCGTCCATACCACTCGGTAATTGTCCTGGGACCATTCCTCGACAGGTATGGTACGGGCGTAGATATGTTTGGTGTCTATGTGCTTGAGCGAATTGCCCAGACCCAGCAGGGTCTGGAAGTTGCCCAAGCCCTCGCTCAGCTGCAGGGTGGACATGGAGGTGGTGGCCAGACGGTAGGCCTTGGGCAGGTCGGAATAGATATTGACGGCCTTGGCTTCGTTGACCAGACTCTTGATCAGATACTGCTGGCGGGTGGTGCGCATAATGTCCGACCCGTCGGCGGCGGTTCCATGGCGCATGCGAGCGTACTCGGTGGCTTGGGTTCCGTCCAGATGCCGCAGGCCGCGCTTCAGGTTGATGCCGGTATAGCCGTCCCAGGTATCCTTGGGGATGCATACGTCGACCCCGCCCAGGGCGTCGATGATGGACTTGAAACCGTTAAAGTCAGCCACCGCGAACTGTTGAATGTCCAAACCGGTCAGTGAGCGGACCGCAGCCAGAGAGCAGCTGGCGGCCGAATTCACATCGCCGCCCTGGCTGTAGCCTTCGGCGAAGATGGAGTTGAACATGACCTGGCGGCGGGCCGGAATGGTTTCCCCCTTGCTGGTGGTGCAGGCCGGGGCGTTCACGATGGAGTCCCTGGGAATGGAGACCACGTTCACGTAGGAACGGTCTGCGGCGATCTGGACCACCATGGCCGTGTCCGACTGGTGATTCTCCTCTAGGCCGTCGCCGCTGCCGCCCACATCGGCATTGCCCTTGCCGTCCCGGGTGTCCTGTCCCAGGACCAGGACGTTCAGGGTTTTGCCTTTGTAGATGTCTTCCGGGGCCTTGTGGCTTTGAGCAAGGGTGACGGGCTCCAGCACGTGCATGTGACCGTTGATGTCGGTCCAGAAGGCCGCCACTGTCGAGGCTACGAAACAAAGAATGAAGGTAAGGGCCAGACAGATGCCCGTGCGCAGACGGTGGCTGTTGCGAAACCCACCGCTGTGCTGGGGCTTGCCGTTCCTGCCCGCCTTGATGTTGGGCAGACCCATCTTTCTGGTTGGGGACGTCAATGGTTATGCCTTCCTCATCGGCTGTCGCTGTAGGGGTCATTCCGGCGGGAAGAACCGGGATGACGGTAAAGCGTGCTTGAACCAGTCATAGTATAGTCTGACCCTCATCCGCAGCTCCTCTTCGGGCGATATGGCCTCCTCCACGTGTTGCTCAGTTGCGCTTGCAGGCATGTAGGGGTTGACAGAAGACCTCCGTAGTGGCTGTAATAAAAGTGTGTAAACACACTAGGGACTGGGGGGTCGCTATGAGTGGTTTTATAGACGCTCGATACAGCAGTACAACTAAAAACAGGCTGACGCCGCTGATGCAATGGTTCGAAGTCAACATCGGACCATCCTGGCGGAGCGAGGCGCTCTGTGCACAGACAGACCCGGAAGCATTCTTCCCAGGCAAGGGAGGCTCCACTCAGGAAGCCAAGCGGGTCTGCGCCGACTGCACCGTCCGAAAGCAGTGCTTGGACTGGGCGGTCGAACACGACGAACGCTTTGGCATCTGGGGTGGCATGAGCGAACGGGAGCGCCGCCGTTACAAGAAGAGGATGCGCGCGCAGCACCAGGTCTGAATCGCCGCAGGTGCCCGAGCGAGGCATCCGGTGACCTGGATTGCGTAGACTGGAACGCATGAGTTTCGTCGCGCCTCAAGCCCAGGATGTCCGGCAGGTCCTCTCTGCAGTTATGAACGCATGTTCGCCTGCTGCCAGTCCTCATGTGGAGGATGCCGTGGCGGCGGTGATCACGGTCGAGCATGACCTGACCTACCTGTCTGATACCCTGCGTGCCCTCTTGCGACAGAGCCTCTTGCCTAGGGTCCTAGTTATCGCGGACTGCTCGGGGATCACTGTGGAGCCTCTCTATGCGCAGTTCCCGGTGGACGGGCCAGCGCGGGTGGAAGTGCAGGTGGTTCGCGCCAAAGGCGCCTCTTCCTTCGGCGATGCCGTGGACAAGGCACTTGGCTATGCCCGTCTGCCTGGTCGAATCCGTGCCCTTTGGCTTCTGCACGACGACTGCCGTCCGATGGATGAGCATTGCCTAGACAGGCTGGTGGACACCTGGCACAGCAATCCCACTGCTTCCCTGTTGGGCGCCAAGCAGTATGACTGGCAGGGCGAGGGACTGCGGGATGTGGGTCGGTATGCCTACCATCACCGAACGGTGAGCCTGGTAGTGGACAGCGAGCCCGACCAGGAGCAGTATGACGCACGCCAGGATGTTTTCGCGGTGAGTCTGGCTGGTGCCCTGGTGCCCATGCAGACTATGAAGGATCTGGGTGGACCAGGTGCCTGGGCTGGAACTTTCGGCCAAGCCGACGACCTTTGCCGCCGCATCTGCCTGTCAGGGGGGCGTGTGGTAGTGGTGCCCAGTGTCCGGATGGCCCATGCCAGCGCACGGATGAGCGGATTGCGCGACCGGAATGGGCGGCCGGTGCAGCCCGACCGTCCCTTGGATGCCTCCATGGGGCCCATACTGGCTCGGGAGCGTTACCTGCTGACTGACTTTGCCCTGCCTTGGTGGCCGCTGGTCTGGCTCTGGCGAGTTCTGGCGGCACTGTGGCTCATGGCCCTTGATCTCATCGGCAAACGGCCCTACAGGGCCCTGTGTCGTCTGTGTGCGCCCTGGCGGATTCTGACCCGTCCTGCGGCCTTGCTGACCATGCGTCGCCGTCTGACTTCCGCCTGCCATGGTAGTCCACGCCGATTGAACATTCTTCAGGCCAACAGTCAGCAGATCCGGCAGTGGCGGCAGCGTAGGCAAGCCTTCCGCGATCAGCAGGAACATCCCATGCTCAGCCACCTGGCCCTGGCTCATCTGCGCCAGCAGTTCCTGCATCGCCTGGCCTGGGCTTCGGGTATGACCACAGCGGTCTTGGTAGCTCTGGTAGCCACCCATTGGTCCCTCTGCCAAGCCATTTTCTCGGGAGGAGCCATCCATGCGCCCTTCCTGCCCTCGTCAGGAGCTGACTGGTCCCGCCTGCTGGCGGCGGCCACCACCTCCTGGTCCTGGGCCGAGGGCGTGGGACAGCCTGCAGTTCCTGCCCCCTTCCTCTTGGTGCTCCTACCCTTCGCCCTGTTGACTGGCGGTCATGTGGCCCAGGCCATGGCCTTGATGCTCCTGGCTGAAACGGGACTGGCCGCTCTGTCTTTCTGGGCCCTGGCCGGCGTGGTCACCAGGTCCAATCCCATCCGCTTCCTGCTGGGGCTGCTCTGGACTTGTCTGGCATTCGCCCTGGGCATAGTGGATGGTCTGCAGTTGCCCATGCTGACGGTAATGGCCTTCATGCCTGCCGCCTTTGCCTTCGTTTTCAAGGCCGTGGGGCTGTATCAGACCGAGGCTCCCGTGCACCCCAAGGCTTCGGTGCAGCAGGCGGCTCTGGCCTCCATCTGCTTCCTGCCGGTCCTGGTAGCCGAACCTCAGCTCATATTGGCCATGATTCCGCTCTTCATCATGGCAATCTGCCTGGTGTCATCCCATCGGATAATGCTGTTGCTAATGCCCCTGCCTTCGGTGCTGGCCCTGGCGCCAACCCTGGTCAACTCCCTGCATCATGCCAAGGACGGGCTTTGGAGGCAGCTTTTCGCAGATCTGATGGTTCCCTCGGTGGATCTGACCGGTCAGCCTCGAACCGGTAGCCTAGGGGAACTGCTGGCCCGCCTGCTGGGCCTGGATGCTTCGGCCCTGTGGCCCACCAGGTGGCGACCTGAACTCTGGCGTCCTGCCACGCTGGCCTGCTGTCTGCTGGCGGTGGTCCTCCTGGCCTTTGTTACCTTGATTGTGCCTCGGGTGCTCAAGGCGGCCAGGATTCTTTGGATCACGGTCCTGTTGGGCCTGGTCCTGGCGCTGGTCTCGCAGGCGGTCTGCACTGGCCTGGACGAGACCGGTCCAGTGGCCGGTTCAGTCCTGCCTGGCATGATGATGGCATTCATGGGTCTTCTGGCCTGCCTGGGTCTGCTGGCTGGCAGGGCCGTCCGTCCCTTCTCGCCCCTTGCTTCTGGGCATGATCAGGCCACTGACAACGACGCCGATCGTCCGCCCCTGCCTCCTGCGCAATCCTCTTCAACCTCTGCAATTGCAGTTAATGGTGGCGGACGTGTTTTCAGGCTCTTGCTGGTCCTGGTCCTGGCCCTAATCACTGTGGGTGTAGCAGTGATCGGTCTGGTGGCGCCTGTCGGTGGGCCCCTGTCTGCGGACGGCCGGCAGCTTCCGGCTGTGGCGGTGGACTACCTGGAGAAGGATCCATCCCATCGGGTGCTGGTGCTGACATCTCCCTCCCATGGTCGCGTGGCCTACACCGGTCTGCACACCTCACGAGGAGAGCTGGTAGATGCCTCGCCTGCCCTGCGCGTCCAGAGAGTGAATGGCAATCAGCTGGCCGGCGAGGATGTCCTCTCGCATTCAGCAGCTGCTCTGATGGCCAAAGCCGACTCAAAAGCCGTAGCTGCGGTGGCCGACCTAGGCTTCGGCGGTATCTACGTGCCAGTTGATCGTTCCGGAGCAGCGGGATTGGGGTCCACGCCCAACGATGACCTGGTGTCCAATATCACCGCCAGCGAAGGTGCCCAGCAGGTGGTGGCCAATGCACAGGGAACCTATTTCCGTTTGAACTCACAGTCCGGCAAGGACGTGGGCGTTGACATGACTGGTGTCACACGAGCAGAGGCCAGCACTCGGAGGCGGGTCTGGCTGTGGACCCTGGCCCTGGTCCTGCTGGGATACTGCCTGGTGGCTCTGCCGCGTCCGGGCTACTTTGGAGGGGAGCAGCTATGAGTGCACGAAGCAAGGGATCCCTGGTGGCCGCTCTGGTCACGGCGCCTCTGGTGGCGGTCCTGATTGCCGCTCTGCTGATCTGGGCACCTCCGGCCTCATTGGCTGATGGTGCCCGAGGATCTACAGCCGTTTCCAGCCGGGTCAGTCAGCGAGAGGTAGCGGCCTACTGCCCGGCTCGAATGACGGTAGCGGACGAGGATAAGGTCGGCGATGACCAGTTCAAGGCATCGGAGGGTGATCTGAGCTCCCGCGTCACGGCCGCCGCCTTCGGATCCATTGGCAGTTCCAGCCTGACCCCAATGGGAAGTGGGCGACACACCACGTTGACTGATCCCGATCTCTTGGACGGGCAGAAAGTCATGGCCGCTTCGCTCGACCCCGGCGCTTCGGCCACTGCCTTCGATTCCCGGATGCTCAAGTCCCAGCCGGGTACGGGGGCTGCCGCCGGTATGGTCTCCTGGGCCACGAAGGGTGATCTTAGAGGAATCCAGGCGCTGGCCTGCCCCCGGGCCGTCATGGATGCCGACTTCCTGTTGCCCGCCACCAGCAGAGGGAATACCCAGCGGTTGGTGGTCTACAACCCGTCATCCAAGGCCACGGTGATCAGTCTCGAGGTCCAGGGTTCGCGCTCCTCAGGTAGGCTGCCCCTGGAGACAGGCAAGACCATGACCGTGGCTCCTGGCGGCCATGCCTCATATGATCTGTCTGCGGCGGCTCCTGGTCAGCAGGCCATCTACGTCCGGGCTCGCAGCTCACAGGCTCCGGTAGCCATGTCGGTCTCCGTCAATGTTATGGTCGGACTTAATCCACGCGGGTCTGATCAGATGACTACATTGGCGGCTCCCGGCCGTGATCTGGTCATTCCCGGCCTGCGCGGGGCTGACCAGGCCACTCTGCTTCTACAGGGATCCCATGCCACGGCGGTGGACCTGTTCTGGGTGGATGAAGGCGGTCAGCAATCCTTGCGGCGGGTGGATCTGCAGGGCTCTCAGGCCACCGCGGTGGATCTGGGTGGTGTGCCCGATGGCAAGCTGGCTCTGCAGGTGCATGCCGACCGGCCCGTCCGTGCAGTCCTGCAGGTGACAGGCCAGGGTAGCCAGGACCAGTCACAGTCCGACCTGGCTCTGATTCCCGCGGGGACTGCTACTGCCTCCTCGGCCCTGACTATATCCCAGCCTGCCCAGGCCACGCTGACGCTGGTCAATCCATCGACGAATCAGATCAAGGCCGAACTGGTTGGATTCGACGAGAAGGGCAACAAGCTGGGGGAGCGCTCGCTGACCATAGAAGCAGGTCGTGCCCATGAGCTTTCAGCCCACGATTTGGGCGACCATGTGGCCGCCGTGCGGCTGAATGAGGACTCCGAGCATGGCTCCTCCCGGTTGATCTGGAACGCACGCCTGAGTGTGGACGCGGTCAAACAGGCTGGCTTGGCTGGTCTGGCGATCATGACTCCTGACGGGCTTATGCCCACCACCACCGTGATCCGCTCCGGCCCAGACTCCACTGTACTGCCCTAAGATTCGGCTCTCAGCGTCCCCACATGGGGTCGATCTCTTCAGGGTCGCGCCCGTACAGGTCAGCTAGCTGCAGGACAAGCTCGTCGCGGATGATCAGCTCCAGCTCCGTGCGGTCTCGGGTCTTGCTCTGGATGGGCATTCGGTAGAGAACGATCCTGGCGGGGATGCCGCGGCCCGCCGGAAAACTGCGTGAGAAGAGGTCTGACTGGTCCTCCCATGGGGTGGGGTCGGATGGCGGTACATCCTCGACCGCGAATTGGACGGGCTTGACCAGTTGTGGCCAGCCGGAGCCCAACCGCCGAATCTGGGCTGCGGTCAGATCGTCGAAGATCCCGCATCTGGTGCGATAGCGGGGCAGGCGGGTGCCGAAGGTGGGCCGACGAATCCCCCGGCCATGACT
>NZ_JBVPQK010000044.1:0-14219 GCF_058197115.1 Bifidobacterium sp. POST2/T3 (B1) | reverse complement strand
GTCGAAATGATGCTGGCATAGGTGGAAGGCCTGCCAATCTCCTTGGCCTCCAGGGTCTTGACCAGAGAGGCCTCAGTATAACGTGCAGGTGGCTGGGTCTCATGGCCCTCAGGATCGACAGAGGCAGCACGAAGCACGTCACCCTGCTGGACCGGAGGCAGAGAAGAATCCTCATCGGTCTGCTCAGAGCCTGCACCCATGGCCTTGAGGAACCCGGGGAACTTGATGACGGTGCCTGAAGCCTGGAAGAGGGCCGTACCCTCCTTGCCCGCCTGCGCCGACAGGCGGATAGTGGCTGTAGACCCGGTGGCGTCGGCCATCTGCGAAGCCAGGGTGCGCCGCCAGATCAGGGTGTAGAGCTTAAGCTGGTCAGGGGCGAGACGGTCGGCCAGGTCCTGAGGCCTGTGGAAGGTGGAACCGGCGGGCCGGATGCACTCGTGAGCCTCCTGGGCACCGGCAGTCTTGGTCACATACTGCTTGGACTCAGCCGAAAGATATTCGGCACCGTACTCACGCTCGACTCCCTTGCGAGCAGCGGCAATGGCCTCCTGGGAGAGAGTGACCGAATCGGTACGCATGTAGGTGATAAACCCGTTCTCATAGAGCCCCTGGGCAGCGCGCATGGTGGCCCGGGAACTCATGCCCAGCCGGTTGCCAGCCGTCTGCTGCAGGGTAGACGTGGTAAAGGGGGGCTGGGGACGCCGCCGATAGGGCTTGGTGTCCATACCCGTCACCGTGAAGTCCTGATCCTTCAGCGTCTCAGCCAGGTTCCGGGCATGCTGCTCATCCAGCTGCAGGACCTGCTCCTTGGCAGCCGCTTCCGTCAGCAGACCCTTTGAGGTGAAGTCCTTAGAGACCGCCAGCCGCTGCTCCCCCAAGCTAATCATCCGCGCCTGAAAACCACTCGACGACGCCGATTCCCCGGCATCCTCCTGCACCAGACGCGCCAGCAGATCCCAGTAGGAGGCCTTAACGAAAGCCATGCGCTCACGCTCGCGCTCCACAATCAGCCGAGTCGCCACAGACTGGACACGCCCTGCGCTCAGCCCCGGACCCACCTTGCGCCAGAGCACCGGTGAAAGCTCGTAACCATAGAGCCGATCCAAGACTCTGCGGGTCTCCTGGGCATCGACCATGTGGGCATCCACGTCCCTGGTGTGCTTGAGCGAATTCTTGATGGCCTCTGGGGTGATCTCGTGAAAGACCATGCGCTTTACCGGCACTTTAGGTTTGAGGGTCTGGACCAGATGCCAGGCGATAGCCTCCCCTTCCCGATCCTCATCAGTGGCCAGATAGAGCTCGTCGGCGTTCTTCAGTGCCTTCTTGAGCTCGGACACCGTATGCTTCTTCTTGTCATCCACAATGTAGTAAGGCTTGAAGCCATCGTTCACATCTACGCCAAACTTGCCGTAAGCCTTCTTCTGGGAGGCCGGGATCTGCGATGGCTGGGCCAGGTCGCGGATATGGCCCACCGAGGCCATGACCGTGTAGCCCTTGCCCAGGTACCCGCCGATCTTCTTTGCCTTGGTTGGCGACTCAACAATGACGAGCTTATTGCCGGATGCCATGGCCTCTCCTTATATTGTGGTCTTTCGCACGCCATCTTACTCACGAGGTTCCGTAACCATGCAAATCAGGGGTCATGTGCACGGGTGTGGAACACTAGCTCTGATGGTGGATGAATCAGAGATCGGCCTCAGTTATTTTGGGGCGGAGCCGGTGGACGACCGACAAGGCCCATCCTGGTCAGAGGTGAGGCTGTGATCTGCCTCATCGCCAGAACCAGTCCCAACGTCAGCGACAGAGCCGAGGCCATCAGTATGACAGCCGAGCAGTGAACCCCGTAAGCCGTCCACCGAGCGCCGATCTCCAAACCAGGGCTGACCTGCCAGATGACATAGCAGGCGTAAAGAATCCCTAGGAACCCAGCTACCGACATCAAGGTGGAGACAATCTGGATCGAGGCCGAAGACATCCTGGTCCCTGGAGCATCCATGCCGGTCCCCCGAGTGGCGGCCAGAGCAATAAGACAGAGACCAGTCGGAATGAGAATGCCCATGACCACGTCTGAGGGGCGGTGCCAGCCGCCCTGCACCAGCGAGCAGCCCACGGACAGGTCAAAGGCGAACCCTGCCAAGGCAACAAAGGCCCTCCAAACCCGGGGCACCACACAGAGCAGGGCCAGGACCACCGCCAGAGCGAGGATGGTGTGTCCCGAAGGCGCAGAATTGGCAGTGGAAGCCTGAACATGGATCAGTACAGGGCGAGGCAGGAAGCGTTTGAGGATGCGCGCCGCCCCGTAGACCACCAGAGCATAAACAACGACCTGGCCAAGCAGCCACCACCTGCGTCGCACTAGAACAACCACCAGGGCGAAAAGGCCCAGCACTACACAGATCACCACAGTCGCATAAGGAATGGTGAACAGTCCCAGATAAGCCTTGACAAGGGGTGCCTGGTCGAGGAAACCACGGAAGTTGGTCAGAGCCATGTCGTCATAGGTCTGCCCAGGAACAGTCCAGACGGCCGCCCACCAGACCAAAGCCGCCAGACCCAGGCAGGCCAGGCCAGTGACCAGGCACAAAACTAAGGCTGAAATCCGAGGGCGAGACGTCAAGGGATCTCGGTCAATATGACTGCTGTCCGCTTCGTTCTGCTTATTAGGGTCCCGGTACCAGGTTGCCTGTTCTTCGCCCTGCTTGCGCTTGTTGGTCATACCTCTAGACTCTATCCAACCCCTGGGTCGACAGCCGACACCTCGTCCGGCGAATACGCTCCCTTCACGACTTCAGCCAGTTCAGGCAGTACAATTATGGAAAACTCCCACGCAACCGCCAGAGGCCACTTGCCCTTGCCGCAATATGCCACATGAGAGCAAGCCACCGTGATACACAGGCCAACTCCATCTGCCGTTTGGCACGCAGAATCCTCAATAATTATCAATATAAGCACCTGCAACACCTTCGACCCGAACCATCCGCTAGCATAAAAGCAGAAGGGTTACCGCGAGTTTACGGCTAGTCATTAACGAGGTCGGAGGCGAGGCGTAAACGGTTTCAGCATCATCTTTGAAGGAGATGAATAGCTAAGTCGCTGCGGAAGCGGAGAGAAGGGAATAAGAGGATGAAATACTGTACCCAATGCGGGGCGGTCAACGAGGACGACGATCAGTTCTGTAGCCAATGCGGACAACCGCTTGACGCGGTTATAAAAACAGATAATCAATCCCCCGACCCGATCAAGGACGCTGAACAGAACGATAGACGCCAACCCAGCCAAGATGAATCAGATCAATCGGCGAGCGTCACTGGTGCCTCCGACACAGCCGAAACCTCTGCCGTTAATACCGAGTCTAGAGACTCAAACCATGTGACCGATGCAATTGATGTCGATAAAACCAGCGCAAAAACGGGCAATACGGAAGCCGCCCCTCTGTCCGTGCTCCCTGGACAGGGCCCAACATCGAGCTCAGCCCCTGCCAGCGTGGTTGCCTCCCGTAAGCGGCTTTACATCCTGATAGCAGCCTTTGTGGCGCTGGTCTTAGTAATTACGTGCGGTTTTGTCGCTTACCGGCAACTGTCGCCCAAAGCCATGCCTCATGTGCAAGCCAAGACAGCTGCGGAAGCCGTCGAACAGCTCAAGAAGGCTGGCATTCCCGCCAAGACCCAACTCCAGTTCAGTCCCAAACGCAAGGGCTCCTTCATCCGCCTGTCCGGAGCTGATAAGTCCGGCCACCTGCCCAAAAACGCTCACGTCACCGTCACCGAGTCGGCTGGTCCTGGCGTTCCCAAAGGCACCATCGGTCAAAGTAAAGCCAAGGCTGTACAAACGCTCAAAGCCATGGAAGTGCCTCTCACAGTGGCTGACGTCGTCTCATCCAAGACTGGCGTCGGCCAGGTCGCAGCCTCCTCCCCGTCCGACGGACAGCCCGTACTCGACACCAAAGACGGCATCCATGTGGGCATTGCCACTGACAAGGCAGGCATTCCCATCGAGGTGGCCGGCATGGACAAGGACCAGGCTCAAAGCCAGCTGGAGGCCAAAGGCTACAGCATCACCATGCAGCCCCGCTTCTCCAGCCGGAAGAACCTGGGCAAGATCGTCGGCGCCAACCCATCCATCGGCCAACCCGCCAACACCAAAACCGCCACGCTCTACTACGGCGTAGATGCCAGCAAAAAACTCGATGTGCTCGCCAGCAAAGATGACAGTTTCCCGCAATCCGTCTATATTCTTAACAAAGAGGCAAACTTGGCCGGACAATACTGCACCGAAGACGGCGACTGTCTGAACTTGGACACAATCAGTAAGGATGAGGCCGGTAGCCAACTCGGCGCTTCATCGCAGTATTTGAAAGTACGCGGCGAAACAACCCCAGGCGGAGATCCACGAGATTACTTGAGCCTGTGCACCTTCTCCCAAGACCTATCCGGCTGCATCCCCTCCAATACGGGACTGGACGAAGGAGCTGGGTACATGAAGAACCACCTGATCTCCGGCCCCAGCGGAGCCTTCGAACTCTACGCAGGTATAGGCCTGCCCAACTGCGGGACCGTGCCTGTTGACGCTGCCTTCTGCGATAACGGCACGCCCAAATTTGTGCCCTTGGGCGAAGACCCCGGCTTCCAAAACTCCGGTTTGAAGTGGAAGGCCAAGGACTTCTTCGTCTACATGCCGGTAGGCGCCAAGCTTGGCCAACTGGAATCGGACGAATACTTCGCAGGCAGGCCCGACTTCAAGCCGGATGCCGACCGCCCCTACCTGATCAAACGCAACAACAGCAAGTATCCAGACCGCTCTGCTGATGACAACAGGAACAAAAACCCCTATGCGCCCACTCAGTACGGCAAAGCCGAACCATTTCAGGAAGCACCTAACAAGAAGAACGTCTACTACCTGGTGGAAAATCCAATCGATTGGAAAACCATAGGTGGCAACACCGTAACCCAAAGCAAGAAATCGAATTCCGACAACAAGGTCAGCCAAGACTTTCATGCCTTGGCAGGCAAGTGGCTTTGGGCTGAATCCGGCGATGGTTCCCTGATCAGTAGAATGACCATCCAGTCAGATGGCAGTTTTACTGGCACGACTTTTGAGCGTACCGACCGGCCCAAATTTATGGATGGCGATACCGATAACTACAGCGGCCATTTTTCCAAAATTACCAATAATTCGGATGGCACCAAGACTTTGACTCTAGACCCTAAGTCGATCAAGGGTGTTTCGGATTCCTTGCGTGAATGGTCAGGCCTGACGAAGACAACATACACTTTCGTGCCCGCTGGTCAAGCCATACCGAACATGGATGAAAAAATGCAGGCTGCTGTAGCGAATTGCTGCGGGGCCCAACCCCTTGATGACGCAATCACAGCAGAGGGCATCATCTTCGTGAAAGATAACAACTGAGTCCTTGTCTAACTGGCCATGGAAAATAGCAAAAGCAAGGGGTTCCCGTCTTCGCCAAAGCAGCGATTACGGGAACTCCTCGCAATTTATCGGCTAATCAGTAATAGTTCTTGCCAGAATCGTCAATCTTGACGGCCAGTTCACCATCTTTGATCACGAACGTGCCGGCCAGGTAGTCAGATGCTGAAGATCTGCCATCTTCCCAGTCGGAGTCTGAATCAAAACGATATTGGTAAGTGATATTGGTCTGAATCAGGCTGGTTTTGAACTCGCCGTTACTCAAATCCAACTCACTCAATGAAGGTTGGCTACTGACAGTCCGTTTGATATTGGTATAGTTTGGACCGCCATAATCCTCGAAAGTGCCGTTGGAGAAGGAACAACCAGTCTTATTCGTCTCGGTGGAGGCCGTGCAGTCATTGATGCGCTGCTGGACCTGGTCCAGGATTCCTTTTTCCAATGCGTCAGTGGCCTGGGGGGCAATGTAAGCAACCTTACTGGAACCATCGAGCTTGACCTGCTGGGCTTGGATGTACTTGGAATTAGGCAACTCCACCTTGGCCACACCTGGATAGACCGGCAAGGTGTATTGATCCATCGAACTGTAATGCATCTCGTCGCTGCTGTCGGATGAGGACGAGTCAGAGGGAGGAGTAACAACCTCTTTGTTCATGCCAGCTTCTGCCAGCTTGACATTGATGCCGTTAACCACGAGGCTGTCCACAGTCTTTGGGGCAGCTACCTTGATGGTGGTAGTCAGGGGTGTGGCAATCCTCCAGGAGTCGAAGATCAAAAATTGCTTGCCAGCGGCTTGTATATCCAGCGGCTTGGACTGCTTGACACCGTTGACCGTATAGGAAATTCGCACCTGGTAGCCTGAGCCTCGTGGGTTTCGGACCAGAGGGCCAATCTCGACGTTCTTGATGCGCGAATCCGCATTCTTAGCGTAGTCGTTTGTCAGCAGGATGCGCGAGTCGTTGGCCACGCCAGGATCGACCAATTGATTGGCACGCTTGTAATTGCCGCTTGACACGGCGGAAACGTACGTTTTGATCTGCTCTGAAGGCGTGAAGACCATATTCTTGAGTATGAAATATGCGCCGATCAGTATGACCACCACACCGATGAGAACCCCCCAGATAATTACAGTCTTTCGCTGCACTTTACGCGTGACCGGGACAGCGACAGGTTGCTCTACTGATGCCGTAACATTTGGTAGGGCCTGCGTTTGAAACTGGGAATCAGCCGCAGTCGAGGGCTCAGACTCGACGCCCATATACTGCTCGTTCTGCGACAAGGTCGCAGTAGGCTGCTCCGCGTCCGCCATATCATCAGTATCTTTTTCGCTTGTGGAGACGGGCCTAGACTGAGCACCGTTTTCATCGGAAGAATTCGAACCCTCGGAAGCAGAATCCGCATCCATGAAAGAATAGTCTGCATCGATGCCAGCATCTGCCTCAGGAGCCTCTTCACTGACGGGCACAGGAGCAGTAGGCGTTGGGATGCTTTCCTTGACCTCGTCCTCCCCTTTTTCACCATCGAACCCCAGAGTCATGCTTTGATCGTCTGCCGACGTCATCAGGTGTCCGCACGACGTACAGAACTGGGCGTCAGGCTCATTCTTAGCCCCGCAATTTGTGCAAAACATAATCGTCCTCACCTTTCTGCGTTTTTCTTCTGCCTGTCACGACCACTGTCAGACCAAGGAGAAGATGGCACTTATGAACGCGGCGCCGGCAATGCTAATGAAGATGATCATCACCAGCAAGAAAATGAGGAAGGCCGCAACCAAGAAAATAAGCCAAAGCCAGAAGGAATCCAATTTGCGAGTGTTCCTGGATGTAGCAATCAAATAGGAGGGAACCGCTGACATGATGCTGACACTTATTAGGAAAATGACAGCTGCCATAACCGAGCCACCAATCAGAGAAAGCAGAACCAAGACCAGGTGGAGGATCGCGAAAGGAAGAATAATCTGTGCGAATGCGTCATGTACCTGCCGAAAACCGTCGGGGTCACCATAAATTTTCTTACCTATGAATATAGACAAGGTCATGACGTAGAGCACAAAAGCCACAGCGATGAAGCCTCGGAAGAAGAACCCAAAATTACCCGAAGAGCCGGTTGAAGCCGACGAGGACGAATAGCCTAACATCGATGTTACAGGGCTAAGTGCGTTCGATACAGCGGAGACAGTCCGCGATTCCCAAATCGTGACCAACAAAGAAATGATCATAGCTTCCACAAATATGGGCACGCATGCATACCAGGCTGGCTTGATCATACGTAGGCTGGGCTTCTTCAAGGCAGCAAGCATCCAGTTGAAGAAAAGTCTGGACTGAGTAGGTACAGACTGCTGAATTGGCACCATGCCAGGTCCTGCACCGGACATAGGCTGCTGGAAAGGCGGCTGGTTAGGCTGGGTTGGCTGAGCCTGCGGGAATGACTGGGTCGGCTGCCCAGTAGAATTGCGGGTATCTGGAGAAGGTTGTCCTAGTGGCGATTGCGATTGCGATTGCGAATCGATATTTTGTGGCAGCTGGGCACCCGGGACTGGCATCGGATAGGCACCAGAAATGAGGTTAGGCTGGCCCGACTGCTCAACCGGATTGGATACCGGCTGAGGAAGACTAGGAGAAGGATTATTTGGAACGCCAGCATTAGCAGTCAGTCCAGCTTCTGGCTGAGTCTCGGACTGCTCATTTGAATCAGGAGTAAAGCCCGGAGCAGATGCATCCTGCTCCTGCTTTGCAAAGGGCATACCGCACTTTCTGCAGAATTTTGCACTATCCGGATTTTCGGCCTGACATGAAGTACATTTCTTCATGATTTGTCACTCTCCTCTGATTTCCCCTCCCCAGGCCGCTAATCAGCCTAGAGCAAACTCTTCATAATTCAATCACAAGACGTAAACATCAAACAACAGAAGATCAACTGCCAATTGACACTAAAATAGCAGCGGCGTCCGTGCACACACATGCATGAATCAACAGAGCTATACTTGAATAATTACCTATGTCTGTAGAGATTAAACCCAAATACCTGCTGTCAGAACACAATTCAGTCATCAATCCAACGAGGCAGTCCACCTCTTGATCTGGCAAACATCTATGAAAAACTCCCACGCACCCGCCAGAGGCCACTTACCCTTGCTGCATTCCTGCCCTGGGGGATTGGGTGACATAACGCCACGTGAGAGCAAGTCACCATGATAGCAGACAGGCTCCACTTGTCCACTGGCAGGCGCCGACTCATCCAGCCAGGTGTGCATTCAGTCGATATCGCCACCAGTCGCTTCCCTGAGTAGACCCGTCCGCTAGCATGTAAACAACAGGATCGCCGTACTCCGAGCGGCTGATCACGGATCATGTCGGACCCTGGACAGCCCGGCATCACAGCGACAAGGGATGGATGGCTGAAGACGAATGGCTGACATGGATGCTGATTTGGTGATTGTGGGCGCTGGCCTGTTCGGTCTGACCGTGGCTCAGCAGGCGGTCGAGCACAGCGGGGCCCGGGTGCAGATCATCGACGTACGCGACCACATCGGCGGCAATGCATACTCCTACATGGACGAGGAGACCGGGGCCGAAATCCACAAGTATGGGGCCCACCTCTTCCACACCTCCAACCGCAAGGTCTGGGAGTACGTCAATCGCTTCACCGAATTCACCGACTACACCCACCGGGTTTATACCACCCACAAGGGCGAGGTCTACCCCCTGCCCATCAACCTGGGCACCATCAACCAGTTCTTCCACGCCCACTACACCCCCCAGCAGGCCCGTGAACTGATCCGGGAACAGGCCGGCGAGCTGGCCGGGACCGACCCAGGCAACCTGAATGACCAAGGCATCTCCCTGATTGGCCGGCCCCTGTACGAGGCCTTCATCAAGAACTACACGGCCAAGCAGTGGCAAACCGATCCCTCCCAGCTGCCGGCTTCGATCATCAAACGGCTCCCGGTGCGATTCAATTACGACAACCACTACTTCAAGGACACCTGGGAGGGCCTGCCCAAGGACGGCTACACGGCCTGGTTCGAAAGGATGATCGATGACCCACGCATCCAGGTGAGCCTGAAAACTGACTTCTTCGACAACTCCCAGCCCTGGAACCGGGATGCTCTGGTGGGGCAGGTCCCCGTGGTCTACACCGGCCCGGTTGACCGCTACTTCGACTACCGTCTGGGCGAGCTCAAGTGGCGAACCGTGGACTTCAAGGAGCGCCGCTACGACGAAGACGACCACTTCGGCTGCCCGGTCATGAACTTCTCCGATCCTGACGTGCCCTACACCCGCGCCATCGAGTTCAAGAACTTCAACCCTGAACGCTACGATCGGCAGAACCATGAGCGCACCGTGGTCTGGGAGGAATATAGCCGCTTCGCCGGCAAGGGCGACGAACCCTACTACCCTATCAACACAAGCGACGACCGGGCCCTCTATACCCAGTACAAGCAACTGGCAGCCCAACAGCCGAAGGTCGTCTTCGGCGGTCGCCTGGGCACCTATGCCTACTACGACATGCACCAGGTAATCAATTCAGCCTTGGATGCCTGGGACAAGCGGATCGCCCCCCTAGTAGGCCACAACCAGGACTGAACCCTGGGTTGAACTCCTGCCGACCTTCTAGCGGTAATCATCCCACTGGGGTGACGGGAAGAGGATGGGGTCAGCCTTTGCCCACAGGGCGATCATGTCGTCGTCGGGATTGGTCAGCGCCTGAATCTGCACACCGTCCATGGTGCAATAGACGGTTCTGATCAGCCGATGGAAGGACGACCGATCCCGATAGGGCTCAGGCAGCTTCCAACGGATCCCGTCCATGAAGTCAATCATCCGAGCATGGCGATCGCAGTAGTATTCGTGCGCTGGATGGGACGGATCGTGAGCCTCCACAGCCAAATGCATAAAGAGCATGACCAGGACCATGCGCTCGGCATTCCCCTCGACCAGACGACGCAGATAACCCGGCAGCGAATAGAGGGAATGCCCCTCCTCGTCTCGACCTATGGCCAGCTCATCACGCTCGCCGGGCTTGGACCCAAAAGTAAAGGAACCCTGGTCGTAGTAGACCTGGATGACCAAGGAGAGGAGCTCCTCGCGCGTGCGGGCATAATGACGTAACCCCGGCAGGGTCAAGCCAACGGCATCTGCGATGGCCTGCATGGAGACGCCGTAGGTACCGTAATAGGCGATCATCTGGGCGGCGACCTGGGCTATCTGCTTGCGACGCTCGTCGGGGGTCATCCGCCGACGTGCACCGATTGGCCGCCGTGAAAAGCGTCCAATAATCTGCTCTCTGCCAGCCTTGTTCCTGGTTTTCCTGTTCGCATCGCTCATCAGGATCATCATACCGTTGGCCGTCAGACTGCCAACGGCTCTATATTGCCCCTCTCTACAGCCCGTTACCAAGATTGGAACCGCCAGAAAGGACTTGCCTGCTTGCTTATTTTATATTTTTAAGATATAAAACAATACGGGAAGCATGGCGCTTCCCCACTGTGCACAGACGCACCGAAAGAGAGGGAGTCGGACAATGACACAAGCCGATTCAGCAGGCGGGCAGGAGCTCGGCACCGCAGCTAAAAGCCGATACTGCATAGCCTTCTTCGTTTTCAATCTGTTCTGGATGATGGCTCTATCCATCGTCGCCTCGGTCCTGTTGCCCCAACGCCTGACCGACATCGCTCCGGGGTCCAAGGTGGCCATATCCGGGGTCTTCAACGCCACCACGGCCCTGACCTCACTGGTGTCCAACCTGATCGTGGGCAACCTGTCCGACAGGACCCGATCCATCTTCGGCCGCAGAACGCCCTGGGTCGTTTCCGGCGGCGTTCTGGCCGGCATCTCGCTCTTCCTCATGGGCGTCATTGCCAACGTCTGGGTCATCGGCATCTTCTACTGCCTGGCCATGGTCGGCCTGAACATGATGATCTCGCCAGTGGTCGCATCCCTGTCCGACCGCGTTCCCGAATCACAGCGGGCTACCATGTCGGCATTCATTTCGGCAGGCAATCTCGTGGGCAACTCTTTGGGCACTCTGGTCGGTGCCCGCTTCATCACCATGCAGATCCCGGGTTGGATCATGTCCGGCATAGTCATGGGCGTGGCCGGACTGGTCACAGTGGTCATCTGGCCCAAGGAGCCCTCTTCAAAGGACATGCCTGCTTTGAGCAGCAGCCTGCGCTCCATCCTTGAATCCTTCCGCCCGCCCCGCCACGCGCCCGACTTCTGGATGGCCTTCGTAGGACGTTCCCTGCTCCTGTTCAGCTACTACATGATCCTCAACTACCAGCTCTTCATCCTTCAGGACTACATGGGCCAGTCCGTCAAGGACTCGGCGGCCACCATGTCGACCATGTCCTTGGTGCTGATCGTGGTCTCCATGGTCGCGGCCCTGGGTGCTGGCCCGATCTCCGACAAGATCGGCCGTAGGAAGATGCCCGTGGTCATTGCCAGCCTGCTCCTAGCCCTGGGCTACGCCATGCCATGGATCATCCACAGCCCCCTGGGCATGATTCTGTTCACCGCCATCGGCGGCTTCGGCTACGGAATGTACGGATCAGTCGACCAGGCGCTCAACGTCGACGTTTTGCCCAATGCTGAGGAGGCCGGCAAGGACCTGGGCATCCTCAACATCGCCACCACCCTGGGCCAGATGGTGGGTCCCATGGTGACCTCGCTGATCGTCTCGGTAACCAAGTCCTACCAGCTGGTTTTCCCCACCGCCATCGTTCTGGTGTTGCTGGCCTGCATCTTCATCAGCCGCATCCGCACCATCAAGTAAGGAGTCCAAACAGTGAGCATCCACATCGACCCGCGCCTGACTACCGGCACCATCAGCCCCTACCTGCACGGCCAATTCATCGAATTCCTGGGAGAGTGCATCGATCAGGGACTATGGGTGGGCACGGATTCCTCCATCCCCAACACAGACGGCATCCGTACGGATGCTCTCAAGGCACTCAAGGACCTCAAGCCACCCCTGCTGCGCTGGCCCGGAGGCTGCTATGCCGACACCTACCACTGGCGTCAGGGGATCGGACCGCGCAATCAACGTCCGGTAGGATACAACGAGAACTTCGGCACCTACCAGCCTGACGGACATGGCTTCGGCACCGACGAATTTCTCCGTCTGTGCCAGGCCGTTGGAGCCGAACCCTGGATCAACGTGAACATGCTGAGTGGATCCGTGGCTGAAATGCGCGACTGGATGGAGTACTGCAACAGGCCATCAGGCACGGCCATGTCAGCCATGCGGGCCGCCAACGGTCACCCCTCCCCCTATGGCGTGAAGTTCTGGGGTCTGGGGAACGAGCCCTGGGCTGGCGGGGGGACAATGACCCCGTCCATGTACGCGGACCGCTATCGGATGTTCGCCTCAGCAATGCCTACCTTTGCCGAAAACGGGGACCAGCCCCCAATGATCCAACCCATAGCCTGCGGCCCAGACGGAAACAAGCCTATGGAACGAGTGCGCTGGACCAGGGACTTCTTCCAGGCTTTGGCCCAGTACCGCCAACCGCCCATCGCCGCCTACGACCTGCACTTCTACAACTGGAACATCGACCACCCCGACGACACTTCCACTCAGTTTGATCAAGATGGCTGGGATCGGGTGATTCGAGGCGCCCTCGAGCTCGGTGAAGTTATCGACCAGCAGTGGAACCTGATGCAGGCCTGCCTGGCCACCATGCCTTACCCTGAGAGCAGCATGGATTCCAGACTGACAAAGGTCGATCTGGTCATGGGCGAATGGGGCAACTGGCATGGCGATGCCTTCACGGCTCGTCCGGCGCTCCGACAGCAGGTGACCATGCGCGACGCGGTCACCTCGGCCCTGACGCTGGATATCCTTCAGTCCAGGTGCGACAAGGTGTCCATGGCCTGCAATGCCCAGACCCTGAACGTCCTCAACTCGCTGATCCTGACCGAAGACGAAGACACCATACTGACCCCCAACTACGACGTCTTCATGATGTACCGGCGCCACCAAGGGGCCCGGGCGATCCAAAGCCTGCCAGAGGCCGACAACCCAGCCCTGCACGTCTTTGCCTCAGTCAAGGACGGGCACATCATGGTGGATCTGGTCAACGCCGACATGGCCTCAGCCGCCGAAGCGGCACTGACCCTGCCCGAGCCTGTGCGTCCTGCGGGCATGCAGAGCCTTTCAGCACAGGATCCGCATGCCTGCAACACCCGATCCGACCCGGACCAGGTCAGGGCTCGCCAGGTCGATGTCTCGGATATCCCTGAAGGACGTGAAATTACGGTCCGCCTGGATCCGGCCTCAGTGAACGTGCTCGATCTGGCCATGGTCTGAGAGGCAACAGCAGCAATCGGCGGATTGGATACCACGCCTGCAGTCCACCGATTCAAATCTACGATCCAACCACATAAACAAACATATAAACCGCATGTGGCCGAGCCCCCGAAAGAGGTCGGCCACATGCTTATATCAGGCGCTTGACAGCGCTCGACTGAGTCTACTCAGGCGTGCCAGACGTCCTTGCCGTTTTCCTTGGCGGCTTTGACATCGGCATCCAAGGCGCTCTCGTCGCCCTCCACCTTGCCAGCGATATAATCCTCGACCAGCTGATGGGCCTCGTTGTCCTCATGCTGGACGGCAGGGGACTTCATGAAGTAGGAGCTGGGTGCCAGCACTGGGCCGGCCAGATGACGGTCCAGGGCAATCTTGGCGGCACGCAGGGCGTCGATGACGATGCCAGCTGAGTTGGGCGAATCCCAGACCTCCAGCTTGTACTCCAGGTTCAGCGGGACATCACCGAAGGTGGTGCCTTCCAGACG
>NZ_JBVPQK010000043.1:0-14238 GCF_058197115.1 Bifidobacterium sp. POST2/T3 (B1) | reverse complement strand
AGTCATGGCCGGGGGATTCGTCGGCCCACCTTCGGCACCCGCCTGCCCCGCTATCGCACCAGATGCGGGATCTTCGATGATCTGACCGCAGCCCAGATTCGCCGGCTTGGCGCAGGCTGGCCACAACTAGTCAAGCCCGTCCAATTCGCGGTCGAGGATGTGCCACCCTCCGACCCCACCCCCTGGGAGGACAGGTCGGACTTCTTCTCACGCAGTTTTCCGGCAGGCCGCGGCATCCCTGCCAGGATCGTTCTCTACCGAATGCCCATCCAGAGCAAGACCCGAGACCGCACGGAGCTGGAGCTGATCATCCGCGACGAGCTTGTCCTCCAACTGGCTGACCTCTACGGGCGCGACCCCGAGGAAATCGACCCCATGTGGGGACGCTGAAGTCCGGATCTCAGGGCAGGACGGTGGAGTCGGGGCCGGAGCGAATCACAGTGGTGGTGGGCATGAGCCCGTCAGGAGCCATGACCGCCAGACCAGCCAGGCCAGCCTGGTTGACTGCGTCCACGCTCAAGCGAGCGTTCCAAACCAGTCGGGAAGAGCCATGCCCAGAGTCCTCATTCAGCCGCACGGCGGCCACATGGTCGCCCAAATCGTGAGTCGAAAGCTCATTGGCTTGACCTGCCTCAATAGTCAGCGAGCGCTCCCCCAGCTTGTTGCCCTTCTCGTCGAATCCAACCAGTTCGGCCTTAATCGGATCCGCCGATGGGTTGACCAGGGTCAGCGCAGCCTGGGCGGGCTGGGATATGGTAAGGGCCGAAGAGGCGGCAGCAGTTCCCGCAGGAATCAGAGCCAGATCGGACTGCGACTGGTCCTGGCTGCTCTGGCCGGTCACCTGCAGGACAGCGCGGACAGGCCGGTCGGCATGCACCTGCAGGGCCAGCTTGCCATCAGGCACACCACCCAGGTTCACCGCCGTGGCCTGAGAGCCTTGCAGCTCCACCCGCCGCAAGGATTGCTGACCGCCTTCATCCACCCAGGACAGGTCTACCGCCGTGGCATGGGAGCCCTGTAGAAGCAGAGTGGCCTGGTCTGCACCTCGCAGGCCGGCAATGACCAGATCACGGCCGGGAGCCCGCAAGGCGGCCACCTGATCCGATCCGCGTGGATCAAGCCCAGACATGACATTAACGGAGACCGACATAGCCACCGGGGCCTGGGAGCTGCGAGCCCGGACGTAAATAGCCTGCTGGCCAGGGGCCGCAGCAGACAGGTCGTATGCTGCATGGCTGCCAGGCGCCACGGTCATGGTCTTGCCGGTCTCCAGAGACAAGTGGCCAGAGGAGTGCGAACCCTGGACCTCAAGACTGATTACCGTGGCTTTGGATGACGGATTGTAGGCCACTAGCCGCTGGGTAGTCCCCCTGCTGGTGGCGGGCAGCAGGAAGTCCGCATTCATGACGGCCCGGGGGCAGGCCAGCGCCTGAATCCCTCTAAGATCCCCCTTGGTGGCCCATGAGACCATGCCGGCGGCAGCCCCCGTACCGGGCTGGGATTTGAGCATCCGGGAATCGAAGGCAGTGGCCGAAGCGCCAGGGTCGAGCGAAGCGGCCATGACCTTCTGCCCGTCCAAGAGATCGGGATCAGTCACCATGGTGCGTCGCCCACCTCCCATTGGGGTCAGGCTGGAACTACCGATGGATCCGAAGGCGGCGGCCGTGACACGGGAGCTCAGATCACCCTCCGATGCCTTGAACTGGTCATCGCCGACCTTATCCTCGTCCGCTACCGCCATGCGAGCCGGGCAGTAGGCCGCCGCCTCCCGCTGGCTGACCCGGTTGGAAACGACTGCCGACCCTTGGGCACCATCAGCCAGTGAGGCCGGAGGCGCCCAGATCAGCAGAGTGGCAATCAGGACCGCCACTAGGGGCGCCGTAACCAGAGCGGCCACCAGGGATCCCTTGCTTCGTGCACTCATAGCTGCTCCCCTCCAAAGTAGCCCGGACGCGGCAGAGCCACCAGGCAGTATCCCAGCAGGACCAGGCCCAGGGTCCACAGCCAGACCCTCCTCCAAGTGCTGGCCTCTACTTGACTGACTCCGGTCATGTCAACGCCCACATCCTTGCCGGACTGCGAGCTCAAACGGAAATAGGCTCCCTGGACGTTGGCCACCACCTGCTGAGCGCCATCGCTGGCGGTGATGTTGGACACCAGGTCGTCGTTGGGTGTAGACCCCAAGCCCGCTGCTCCTGAACGGTCGACAGGCACATAGATTCCACCGAAGCCCAGGTCGGTCACTGCGGCTACGGCCTTGGAGTCGGCATTGGCCATTAGGGCCGCCGCCGCATGCGAGAGGACATCCTCGCCGGCCATCTTCCTGCCGTTCACCCGCTGGGCACGCAAGGCAGGCGAGGCATCGATCAGCTCTCCTCGTGTGGTGTGTAGACCGGTGTAGGCCACGCGGCCATGGGAGGGCGAGGTCAGCACCAGCACCCGATGGGATGGATCCTTGTCCAGGTAGTCCACCGCCACAGCCGGAAGCTGACGGCCATCCGCTGACAGAGGGCCGCCGAAAGGCGCCGCCAGACCGACCACTGCCACTCCAACAGTGACCAGGGCTAGAACCAAGCCTAACAAGAGCCTCAAAACCCGTCCGTCGCCATCAACCGCAACTGTGGAGGTTGAGGAGGACTGCGCAGGAGGCAGAGGCGGGCGATCAGCCTCGCTATCATCATGCCCGGGAGCAAGAGGTGAGAAGGGACGGACGGCCCTGCCAGCCAGGAGACCCAGACAAGTCAGCAGTCCCATCAAGGCCATCATCATGCCGGGCAGGACCGAACCGGCCACCGGACCGGTCTGGTCCAGGCCCGTGCAGACTGCCTGCGAGACCAGCGCCAGGATCAGACCCAGCAAAACCGTAATCCAAAGAATCCTGGCCGCCCTGAGCACCCGAGGCACAACCAGAGCAACAAAGGCCAGCAGGGCCACCGCCAGCAGGCAACAGGCCAGCGTGGCCGGACGCCAGAGTTCAGGCCTCCACCTGACAGGCAACAGGGCCGAAACATCCATGCCCAGCAGGCGGGCCAGCAGTTCCCCCAAGCTCCCGGTCCTGGGCTTGCCGGTCAGGTCTGCCGAAGGAACCATCAGGTCTGCAAAAATCTGCCTCCAAAGCCCCTGATTGGCATGATGCAGGGAGTTAACCAGGGTGGGCATCAAGGACAGCACCGAAGGCAGGGGCATCAGAAGCAGCATGATCCGATGGGCTGGCACCAGGCAGATCGCCATGATGAAGAGTGGAATTATAGCCAGCATGAGCTGGGGTTCGGCTGCTAGGACCGGAAGGAAGCAGACGGAGGCCAGAGCCGCCTGCTGCACCGAAGCCTTGGGGTGCACGGGAGCCTCGGTCTGATACAGCCCCACGGCCTTGAAAACGAAGGCAAAGGCGGCAGGCATGAAGGCCATGACCGTCAGCATGGGCAGCTGCAGACCATCTACAATGCCCAGGGCGAATGCCAGGCAAGCCCAGAGCAGCCCCAGCAGGACTCGGATGGGATTGGACCTGGTGACCACGCCGGCCAGAGCCCAAAAAGACAGAGCGGCCAGTCCCATCTCCGTTAGGAGCATCAGGGCCATGGCCTGGGCCACATGACCGCCGGTCAGCAGAGCGAATGGCAGAAGGACCAGAAGGAATGGAGCAGGAACGGCGGGCTGTCCTACGCCTCCGGCCCATGACCAAGAGGTGGTGGCTGCCGCCAGCAATTGGGACCAGTCGGCTCCTGACGAGGGCAGGAAGGGCGCATGAATAGCCCCTCCCGAGAAGATGGAACGGCACAAGGGCCAGTGGGTGGCCACCAAGGCCACTAAGACCGCTATGGTCATCCCTGAAGCCCAGGCCAGGCGACGCAGGAACTGCTGGCGCAGATGAGCCAGGGCCAGGTGGCTGAGCATGGGATGCTCCTGTTGGTCGTGGAAGGCCTGCCTGCGCTGACGCCACTGCCGGATCTGCTGGCCGTTGGCCTGAAGAACGTCCAATCGACGGGGACCGCCATGGCAGGCGGAAGTCAGACGGCGACGCATGGTCAGCAAGGCTGCAGGACGGGCGAGGATCCGCCAGGGCGCGCACAGACGGCAGAGGGCCCTGTAGGGCCGCTTGCTGATAAGGTCAACGGCCATGAACCAGAGCGCCGCCAGGACCCGCCAGAGCCAGACCAGCAGCCACCAAGGCAGGGCAAAATCGGTCAGCAGGTAGCGCTCGCGAGCCATTATGGGGCCCATGGAGGCATCCAAGGGACGGTCGGGCTGCACCGGCCGTCCATTTCGGTCGCGCAATCCGTTCATCCGAGCACTGGCATGGGCCATCCGGACGCTGGGCACCACTACCACACGTCCCCCTGACAGGCATATGCGGCGGCAAAGGTCGTCGGCTTGGCCAAAAGTGCTCGCCCATGAGCCTGGTCCACCCAGGTCCTTCATGGTCTGCATGGGCACCAGGGCACCAGCCAGACTCACCGCAAAGACATCCTGGCGTGCGTCATACTGCTCCTGGTCGGGCTCGCTGTCCACTACCAGGCTCACCGTTCGGTGATGATAGGCATACCGACCCACATCCCGTAGTCCCTCGCCCTGCCAGTCATACTGCTTGGCACCCAACAGGCAAGCAGTGGGATTGCTGTGCCAGGTGTCCACCAGCTTGTCCAGGCAATGCTTATCCATCGGACGGCAGTCGTCGTGCAGAAGCCAAAGAGCGCGAATCCGACCAGGCAAACGGGCATAGCCAAGCGCCTTGCCCACGGCATCGCCGAAGGAGGATGCGCCTCGGGCGCGAACCACCTGCACTTCCACCCGCGCTGACCCGTCTACCGGGAACTGCGCATAGAGAGGCTCCACAGTGGCCCCCGAACAGTCCGCAATAACTAGGATCCTGGGCAAGAGGCTCTGTCGCAAGAGGGCACGCAGGGTGTCTGGTAGATAGGTCAGGTCATGCTCGACCGTGATCACCGCCGCCACAGCATCCTCAACATGAGGACTGGCGGCAGGTGAACATTCGTTCATGACTGCAGAGAGGACCTGCCGAACATCCTGGGCTTGAGGCGCGACGAAACTCATGCGTTCCAGTCTACGCAATCCAGGTCACCGGAGCCTCGCTCGGGCACTTGCGGCGATTCAGACCTGACGCTGCGCGCGCATCCTCTTCTTGTAACGGCGGCGCTCCCGTTCACTCATGCCGCCCCAGATGCCAAAGCGCTCGTCGTGTTCGACCGCCCAGTCCAAGCATTGCTTCCGGACCGTGCAGTCAGCGCAAACCCGTTTAGCCTCCTGAGTGGAGCCTCCCTTGCCTGGGAAGAATGCTTCCGGGTCGGTCTGTGCACAGAGCGCCTCGCTTCGCCAGGATGGTCCGATGTTGACTTCGAACCATTGCATTAGCGGCGTCAGCCTGTTTTTAGTTGTACTGCTGTATCGAGTGTCTATAAAACCACTCATAGCGACCCCCCAGTCCCTAGTGTGTTTACACACTTTTATTACAGCCGCTACGGAGGTCTTCTGTCAACCCCTAAATGACTGCAAGCGCAACTGAGCAACACGTCGAGGAGGCCGTATCGCCCGAAGAGGAGCTGCGGATGGGGGTCAGACTATACTGTGACTGGTTCAAGCACGCGTCACCGCCATCCCGGTTCTTCCCGCCGGAATGACCCCTACAGCGACAGCCGATGAGGAAGGCATAACCATTGACGTCCCCAACCAGAAAGATGGGTCTGCCCAACATCAAGGCGGGCAGGAACGGCAAGCCCCAGCACAGCGACGGGTTCCGCAGCAGCCACTCCCTGCGTACGGGCATCTGTCTGGCCCTCACCTTCGTTCTTTGCTTCCTTGCCTCAACGGTGGCAGCCTTCTGGACCGACATCAACGGGCATATGCACGTGCTCGAGCCCATCAACCTGACCCAAGCGCACAAGGCCCCGGAAGACATCTACAAGGGCAAAACCCTAAATGTTCTGGTGCTGGGCCAGGACACACGCGACGGCAAGGGCAATTCCGAAGTGGGCGGCAGCGGGGATGGTCTGGAGGAGAACCACCAGTCTGACACGGCCATGGTGGTCCAGATCGCAGCCAACCGCTCCTATGTGAACGTGGTCTCCATCCCCAGGGACTCCATCGTGAATGCGCCGGCCTGCGTCACCAGCAATGGCAAAACCATCCCAGCCCGACGCCACGTAATGTTCAACTCCATTTTCGCTGAGGGCTACAACCAAGGAGGCGACGCGAACTCAGCCGCCAGCTGCTCCCTGGCTGCGGTACGGTCCCTGACCGGCCTTGACATCCAGCAGTTCGTGGTGGCCGACTTCAATGGATTCAAATCCATCATCGACGCCCTGGGCGGTGTTGATGTGTGCATCCCTAAGGACACCTGGGACGGCTACACCGGCATCAATCTGAAGCGCGGGCTGCACCACCTGGACGGGACCCAGGCCACTGAGTACGCCCGCATGCGACATGGGACCGGCGCCGACGGATCGGACATCATGCGCACCACCCGCCAGCAGTACCTGATCAAGAGCCTGGTTAACGAGGCAAAGACCGTTGATATTTATTCCGACCTGCCCAAGGCCTACCGCCTTGCCACCACATCCATGTCGACCCTACAGCTGAGCGAAGGCCTGGGCAGCTTCCAGACATTGCTAGGCCTGGGCAACTCGCTCAAGCATATAGACACCGCGCACATCTACGCCCGGACCATACCTGTCGAGGAATGGTCCCAAGACAGAAACCGGGTGGTATGGACCGAGCAGGCTGAAACCATCTGGCACCTGCTGCGTCAGGGCAAGCCACTAACTCAGGCCAATGAGGAAGCCGAGTCAGCATCTTCGTCGCGCACCTCATCATCAGACACATCTTCGTCAGACACTCAAGCGAACAACGAGCAGAAGCCCCAAGACACCCAAAGGGCGCAGAACAATACTCAAACCCCTAGCAAGAGCTCTGTAACTGGGGCCGCCACCCAGACTCCATCTGCCTCCGCCAGCGCTCTGCCTGAGCCGGATCCACGCACGGGACTGATCACCATGCCCGACAAGACTCTGATCGATCCAAGCACAGGTGGAATCGTGGATCCGAACGACGGGACCATCAAGGATGCGAACACCGGGCAATACATTGGCATGGCCGATCGCTACCTGTTCGCCACAGTCTGTGCGGTTCCGGCGCAGAGATAGCCGATAGACCCACTTGGGTCGTTCAGGCATGCTATTGCTTGCCTAGTCGGTCAAAGCTATGGAGGTCGAAGGCATGCAGACTGGAACAGACCAAGGCGGACAGGAACAGGAGCCACCCAGCTTCATGCCCTCCAGGCATCGTCGTCCTGAAGCCGCCCCTAGCGCTCCTGCCTCCCCGGCTAGACGCAGCGGCAGGCAGCAGGAGCTTCCCACTTTCTCGCCCTCCTCAGGGACCAGCACGACCCGAACAGCCAGACGCACCAGCGGCTCCTCACGGACCACACGCAGGCCAGTGGCCCAGGCTGCTCCCAGCGGGAATGGCTGGGGCAATGGCAGCAACCGAAGCAATCGTGGCATGCTGTCCGGTGCTGCCCTAACCCGCAGGCATCCAGTGCGCAGGTTCGTAGCCATACTGCTCCTGGTCATCCTGCTTGCCCTGGTCGTACTGGCGGGCTGCGGATGGTTCTGGATCAATGCCAAGCTCACTCATGAGCAAATGCTGACGGACGCCCCAGGTTCAGGGGCCACCACCTGGCTGCTGCTGGGGTCAGACCAGCGTGACGGCTCCCCGGGAGCCGGCCAGGACACCAGCATCACCGGTTTCCGGACCGACACCATTCTGGTGCTGACCAAGCCCAAGCAAGGAGCTGCTTCCCTGATTTCCGTCCCCCGCGACTCTCTGGTCAAACAGGATGGGAAATACATGAAGATCAACGCCGTGGCATACACATCGGGCTACCCCTCCCTGACCAGCCAGATCGAGGACATCACGGGCCATAAGGTCGACCATGTTGCTCTGATCCGCTTCGGGGGTCTCAGCAAGGTAGTCGATGCCATAGGTGGCATTAACCTCTGCTATGACGCGGACGTTAATGACCCACAATCCGGCATGGTCTGGTCCAAGGGCTGCCATCAGGCCGATGGCGGCATGGCCTTGGCTTTCACTCGCATGCGCTACTCGGACCCCAAGGGTGACTTCGGGCGGGCAGAGCGGCAGCGTCAGACCATTTCGGCCATCACCTCCAAGGTCCTGCAACCTTCGATCTTGCTCAATCCCGCCGCAGCTGGCAAGGTCCTTTCGGCTGGCTTGGATTCCTTGATCGTGGATGAGCGAACCAACGCCATAGACCTGGTGCGCATGCTCTTGGCCTTCCGCAGCGCCAGTGGTGAAAAGGGCATCACCGGAAGCCTTTATTGGACAAACCCCAACTACTACCCAAACTGGCGCGTCGGTTCCACCGTGCTGCTAGACCAGGCCCGCAACACTGACCTGTTTGAACAGCTAGCCCAGGGCAGTCACGCTCCCGGCACCGTAGGTGGCATCTGACAGCAACATCCGACAGGCGTTTCTCGAGTCCTTTCAGGCCCATCCATATTCGACCACATGCCAGATTCGCTTTTGCAATCAGCAGCAGGATCTTTCATGCTGAAAGCATGACTAAAGCCCCTTCGCTCACAGCTGCACCCCCCGAAGGGGTGAGGGTCGGCCCAGAAACCTTGAACGAGACTGAGAATGACCATCCGCACCCTGCCAACAAGGGCAGAACACAGGTCTTTCTGACCCTTGTTGCACAGACGGCTCCGGCTCTGGCACAGGCGGGCATGATCTGGTACGTGGTCGCCCAGGGCCGTTGGATGCTGCTTCTCTTCTTGCTGCCCAGCCTGACGGGCACTCTGGCCATGGTGCTTTTAAGCCTGCTGCGAGCGCATCGTCAGCCACCGTCCGCTTCACCGGCCCGAGCGCAAGTGGAATACAACACAGCATCGGGTCGTGCATTCCCATCGACGACCACAGAGGACCAAATCCGCCAGGAGATGACCCAGTTGGCATCCTACCCAGGCCCTCAGCTGGAGTCCCGGCTCTTGGGATCAGGGGCTTCGGGAGCACATGGCCAGCTTTGGCAGAGCATCGTCCACACCTGGCTTGCCGCATCAGGTTCTACAGCCCCGGCAGTCATCGGTATCCGTCCTGATCACAGTCCGCTAGTCATCGATCTACCCAGCGACGGACCCCACGCCCTGGTAGCAGGCACCACCGGATCAGGCAAATCGGTCTTCCTGCAGACCTGGTGTCTGGCCTTGGCCGCCAGTCAGCCGCCGGACCACCTCAATCTGGTCCTGTTGGACTTCAAGGGCGGTGCCGGGTTCGGTCTGCTGGCACGACTGCCTCACACCGTGGGCTGCGTGACCAATCTGGATCTGGACCGGGCCGTGCGCGCGCTGAACGGTCTTCAGCGGGAGTTGGAGCGACGTCAGCGCCTGGTTGCCGGAGCAGGAGTGGAGAATACTGCCCTTATGGCTGACCCACCGGCACGACTGGTGGTGGTTATTGACGAGTTCCAGGCCCTGCGCCAACTTCTGCCTGACTATCTGGACAGGCTGACCTCGCTGGCCTCCCAGGGCAGGTCTCTGGGTATGAATCTGGTGGCCTGCACCCAGCAGACCATGGGACAGGTCAGCGCTCAGATGCGGGCCAATATGAACCTGGGCATCTGCCTGCGAGTGCGGGACCCCCTGCAGTCCAGGGAGCTGCTGGGCTCCTCCTGCGCCACGGCAATTGACCCAGCCTGTCCAGGTCAGGGCTTTCTGGAGCGGGGACGGGGTCCACAAGCCTTCCGCACCTGCCCAGCAGCTGACCCGCAGGCCCTGATAGACCAGATCATCAAGGCCAGTCTCTTCTGCGGCAGCCGACCGCCTGCACCGCTCTTCTCGCCTCCCCTGCCTGAACACGATCCAGCCTACGGACAGATCCTCTGGCAGTCAGGATGGCCCCTGATACCTCTGGGACGCATCGACGACGGGGTCCTGCTCCACCTCTATCGCCTGCCGCTTAAAGGTCATACGGCCCTGATCGGAACTCGAGGCCGTGGCAAAAGCAACCTGCTGGCCCTGCTGGCTCGTTCCCTGCTACCCCTGATGAAGCCGGAAGCCCGGCCAGAGTCCAGCTTCGATCTGCGCATAACGCGGCGAACAGGCCACGGCTACAGCAGCAGGGACTTTGCAGGTCCAGTGCCAGCACCGCCTCATAGTCGTCAGAATAGCAAGCGTCGGCTGGTCTGGATTCTTGACGATGCCCAGGATCTGCTGGATCCCCTCAGTCGGGATCCTCTGGCCCCGCTGCTGCAGGAGGCTCTGGGGCAGGAGGGAACCAGCGTGGTCCTGGCTGTGGATACGACCAGCGCTCTGCGCAGACCGGAGCGTTTCAGTCGTCGTCTGGTGTTCCCCTGTGGCGAACGGGGGGCCGATCTGGCAGCTGGCATCCCTGCCGATCAGCTGGCCACCCTATCCTCCCGAGCCGGCACCATTCCTGGACGGTGTCTGGTTCTGGAGGCAGGTCTCGCCATTCCGCTACAGGTGTTCTCTTTAGCCGTAAAACAAACGGACCCTTGAAAAAAGTCACTCATCGTGCTTATCTTGCTTAGGGTAGTGATAAAGCACCGATAAAAACTTCTTGGAGGCTTAGGTAGATGAGTAATGCGTTTGATTGGCGCGCCAAGGCTGCTTGCCGTGATAAGGACCCTGAGCTGTTCTTCCCCGTTGGCAACACAGGTGCAGCCTATCAGCAGATCGAGGAGGCCAAGGCCGTGTGCCGGACCTGCAAGGTCATTGACGCCTGTCTGAAGTGCGCGCTGGACACCAATCAGGATTACGGCGTCTGGGGCGGACTGAGCGAGGACGAACGCAGGGCTCTGAAGCGCCGGGCCATGCGTGCGCGCAGGTCCCAGGCCATGCAGATGCAGTCCTGACTTTTTCCGATTGCGTCAAATAGAGAGGGGCGACGGCTTGATGCCGTCGCCCCTCTCTATTTCTGAAGAACACCCTTCACTACAGGATTCCGAGCTACAAGGTTCAGGACATCACACGTCCTGGGCCACGCGCAGCTTAATGTTGATGACCACCCGGGTGCCACCATCCCGACGAGGCTCCCACTTGACCGTGCCGCCAAAGTCGTTGGTGACGAAGGTGTTGATGATCTGCGTGCCCAGCCCAGACCCGGTGGAACGAGCCTGTCCCTGATCCGACTCGGTGCTGTAGCCGTTGCCGTCATCCTCGACCACCACATTGAGGTTGTTGCCGCCCCGGCCTACCGATATGGTGATATGTCCCTCGTCACGGCCCTCAAAGCCGTGTTCGACAGCGTTGTTGACCAGCTCGGTCAGCACCAGGGACAGGGGTGTTGCATCCTGGGCGGGCATCATCCCGAACTTGCCTACATAGGAGATGGTGATGTGCTGGTCGCTGGTGGTAGCCAGGTCCACGCTCATCTTCAGCAGGTTGGCAATCACTTTGTCGAAGTCCACAATCTCGTCGGCGGTTTGGCTGAGGCCCTCGTGAACCACGGCTATGGTCTGGACGCGGCGCTGGGCCTCCTCTAGCTCCTTGCGGACCTCGTCGGACTTGGTGCGCCTGGCCTGCAGCCGCAGCAGGGCTGACACTGCCTGAAGGTTGTTCTTGACCCGGTGATGAATCTCAGAGATGGTGGCATCCTTGGTCTGCAGCTCCTTCTCCCGGCGACGGAGCTCGGTCACGTCCCGGCAGAGAACGATGGCGCCCGTCCTGCCTTGCTTGCCATACAGGGGCAGGGAACGCATGGAGACAGCCGACCCGTTGGCATCTAGCTCCGAGTCCACAGCCGCCTTGCCCGACAAGACCAACGGCAGAGAGTCGGGAACGGGATCGTTCTCCTTAAGCAGGGAGGTGCCGATCTCGCTTAAGTATTGGCCAATCATGGTCTCCACTGAGCCCAGCCGACGGAAGCAGCTGATGGCGTTGGGCGAGGCGTAACGCACTACGCCACTTGCCGTCAGCACAAAGAAACCATCGGCCACCCTGGCGTTGTGACGCTGGTTGAGCACCGAATCCGCGTATGGGAACTCGCCGCGGGTGATCATCTCGAAGAGTTCTTTGCCCGCGTTGATGCTCTCGCTCTCGTAACGGCCGTTGGACTCGCGTGTGGCCATGTTGGTCTCGCGGACCACCAGGCCCAGGGTTTTGCCCTGGTGACGGATAGGGGCATAGACATCGCAGACCGTGGCGCGGCCGATGGTCCGCAACTTGGTGGATCTTAGCACCCCCTTGGACTGCATGGCTGCCTCCAGCTCCTCGCGGCGATCGGCGGGGAAATGCTCTCCGACCACGTCTTCGGTGCGCAGAGACATGACCGTAGAGGGCCGACACTGCTCGGCCACAGTGAACTCCCCGTCGCCGGTGCGCAGCAGAAGCAGCAAGTCGGCAAAGCTTAGATCGGCGATGACCTGCCAGTCGGCCACCAGGTGGTGGAGCCACTCGCGGTCCTCCTCATTGCAGTCGTCGCAGGATGCCAGAATCTCGGAAAAATCAGCCATGCCCTCCATCATACAAAGGGCCCGCGGAAGCAGACAGGCGGGTCATGCCCAAGGCGATGATGACATGCACGTCCAATACACAGGTCTGGGGTAGGGTGGTTCACGGATGTTTCGCCCCAGCTACCGGACCCTACAGGCCCGGACCAGTCAAGGGGCCAAGGGAGGGCCATGGCAACCAGGACCAGCGAGGACGGCAGACCGCCTGAGGACCAGGAGGTCGATCCCGATCTCGAACGCCGTCGCCAGCAGCGCCGCCAGGAGCTGACCTATCTGCGCCGGGATGCGGAGGTGGCTCACGAGGCCCATCTGCAGGCCAGGGCTGACGCAGTGCGCGCCAAGGCCAAGGCCAAGGCTGCGCGGATCATGGCCAAGGCCGAGATTAAAGCCTCACGAATCGAGGGCATCCCCGACATGGAGATCGAGCGCAAGGTCCGCCTGGATGTCCACGGCCGCCCCAAGCCACTACTGCGCGGCTGGATCCACGCTGTGGCCGCCCCTTTGGCCCTAGCCGCAGGCATCGTCCTGATCTGCCTAGCCCACGGCACTGGCCTCAAACTGGCCTGCGCGGTCTTCATGGTCGCCTCACTGGCCCTCTTCGGCAACTCGGCCCTCTACCATCTGGGCGACTGGACCCCAGGTACCACAGACGTGCTACGCCGCTTGGACCACGTCAACATCTTCCTGCTTATCGCCGGCACCTACACGCCTATTTCCTTCGCGCTGGACCCCTTCTGGCGGCGGATCATCATCCTGGGCATGTGGGGGGCCAGCTTGGTGGCCATGATCGTACACGTCTTCTGGATCGATGCTCCCCGCTGGCTCTACACTCTGGTCTACGTGGTCTTCGGAGTCTCGGGGGTGGGCTTCCTGAAGCTCTTCTGGGACTCCCCCATGGCCGGTCCGCCGGTGGTCTGGCTGATCGTGGCCGGCGGCCTGGCCTACATCCTAGGGGCGATTGTCTACGGTCTGCGTCGGCCGGACCCCTGGCCCCGGGTATTCGGCTTCCATGAGATCTTCCACTGCGGCACGGTCATCGGATACGCCTGCCACATCGTGGCCATCTACCTGGTGGTCTGCAACCTACGCTGAGCGGCTCTCCAGCCGAACCGCCCTTTCAACAAAGACCATCGGCCTGACTCACGAACCAAGTGGTCATTCATAGAGCAGTCACCCATAGACGAAGCCGCCCCCCGCCAATCATGGCGAGGAGCGGTTTCATTCAGGCCGGACTGGGACAATGAGGGACCGTCCCGCTACTTGAGGGGCTGGGCATCCTTGACGGTGACCGAGATGTCCTTACCATTGGGAGCCTTGTAGGTCACGGTCTGACCCTTCTTGGCGCCCATGAGGGCCGCGCCGATGGGCGACTCGGGGCTGATGACGTCGTAGTCGGTGGCCACAGTCAGGTCCCTGGAGCCCAGCACATAAACCATTTCGTTGCCGGCCATGGTCAGGGTCACCACGGAGCCGTTGCCCACCGTGCCCGCCTTGGGGGCCTTGAGGATCTTGGCGTTGCGAAGCTTGACGATCAGCTCGTTGATCCGCCCCTCGTTTTTGCCCTGCTCCTCGCGGGCAGCCTGGTAGCCGCCGTTCTCGCTCAGATCACCCTCGGCCCGAGCCGCCGCGATGCGTTCGGTAATCTCGTCGCGGTACTCGCCTTGACGGTGGTCAAGCTCCTCCTTCAGCTTGTCGTAAGCGGCCTGTGTCAGCAGAATCGTCTTTTCCTCAGCCATGTG
>NZ_JBVPQK010000042.1:0-14587 GCF_058197115.1 Bifidobacterium sp. POST2/T3 (B1) | reverse complement strand
TAGCTTCATCCGCAGGCAGCAGATGGTCACCCATCCTCGCCATGCTCCAGCCTCCTTGCAACATTGTGAACTTTCGACAACCTCATATTCGTTGTGTAGGCTGCAATAGTTGCATGGAAGGCGGTTTTATTTCTTTCTTGGCGTGTTTAAAAATGCACTGGCAGCGAGAGGGAATTGACCATTCCAAGGATCGCAGCTATATTGAAATCGTCAGTTTCAGGGAAGGTGAAAGTCCTTACTGGCGGTATCCGGCTGAATGCCGGGAGCCCGCGACCCGCGCAAGCGGTGGATATCGGTCAAAGTCCGAAGCCAACGGTTACAGTCCGGATGGAAGAAACGAGGCCCTCTATGAGTATGCCCAATTCTCATTCACACACCACTGCAAACAAGGACACGCGCTTCAAAGATGTCCATTCCACAGGTGCAGGTGGTTCAGGACGTTGGTCGACCAAGCGGATCGCGGTCTATGCGCTCTTCGTAGCCCTGGCCATGGTTCTGAGCTTCTTCTCCTTTCCGATCTTTCCTGCCGCCCCCTGGCTAAAATACGACCCCTCAGGCATTGTTGTCCTGGTATGCGGCTTCGCCTTCGGCCCGGCGGCTGCCGCCATCATCTCCATCCTGGGATTCGTGCCACACCTGTTCACCAATCCCTTCGGCGCTCTGATCTCGATGATCGTGGCCCTGGCACTGAGCGTGCCGGCGGCCTTGGTCTACCGCAGGATGCACAGCCGTAAGGGAGCGGTCATCGGAATCGTCTCCGGCGCCATTCTGGGTGTGATTGCAGCCATCCTGTGCAACGTGGTGATTACCCCCTTCTATGCGCACATGTCCATGGCCAAGGTCGTCGCCATGATCGTGCCGATCCTCCTGCCCTTCAACCTGATGAAGTTCGCCATCCACGGCGTGGTCACCTTCCTGATCTACAAGCCGATCTCCACGTTGATCAACAAGTAGGCCGCGGGGGTTCGGATCGTCATGGCAGCATCCATGACCGAATCCGCAGTCCCGGCTTCAGCGGATTCGAAGGCAACGGTCGCTCGTCTCAGCCAGGTCTCCTTCTCCTATGACGGAGGCCAGACCTGGGCCCTGGACCATCTCTCCATGGAAGTACATGCAGGCGAGCATCTGTGCATTCTGGGAGCGAATGGTTCTGGCAAATCCACGCTGGGAAGCATCCTCTCGGGTGCGACGGCACCTGACCACGGCCAGGTCGAACTTATGGGCCGAGCGGTCTGCTTCGATACCCCGGACCAGGGCCGACAGATCGACACTGAGGCCTACCGGCAGGCACGGCGGAGCATCGGCATGGTCTTTCAGAACCCCGAGGACCAGATCGTGACTACTGTGGTCCAGGACGACGTGGCTTTTGGGCCCGAGAATCTGAGCATTCCCCGTCAAAAGATGCTCTCCTGCGTGCCAGCGGCCCTGAGGCAGGTGGATCTGCAGACGCGGATGAATGATGATCCCACCCGCATGTCAGGCGGGCAACAACAACGACTAGCCCTGGCCGGCAGCTTGGCCATGAATCCAGGCATGATGGTGCTGGACGAACCTGGCGCCATGCTTGATGCTGCCGGCCGGCAGGAGATTCAATCGATCCTCTGTCGGCTGACGACCCAGGGCACGGCTGTCGTCCACATCACCCACTTGCTTGAGCAAGCCAGACAGGCTGATCGGGTCCTGGTACTTGACCATGGGCGCATTGTGGCATCCGGAAGACCTGACCAGATCCTGACCAGGAAGGATCTGCCCGCCCTTATTGGCAAACCGGACCGAAATCCACTGACCCAAAGCAGGGCGCCAGAAGCGGATACGAAGACCACGGTCAACAACCATGCCATTGCCATGGTCAAGTTGTCGAATGTCTCTTACAGCTTTCCGAATGCCGGCAGCAAAGCCCTCAGCGGGGTGAATCTGGAGCTGGCGGCAGGACAGACCCTGGCCATTATCGGTCGCAACGGATCCGGCAAGTCCACCCTGGCCAGGCTCATCTGTGCCTTGGCCGCTCCCGACAGCGGATCCATCCAGGTGGCCGGCCTGCCCTTGGCCGGACCCGACCAGCCCAAGGCCAAGCATCTGCGGCGCCATAATCTGAAGCTTCTGCGTCAAAGGGTCGGCTATGTCATGCAATATCCCGAACATCAGCTTTTTGCGGATACCGTTGCCCAGGATATCGCCTATGGTCCACACAACCTGGGCTATGGGCCTGAGCAGGTGCAGCATCGGGTGGATGATGCCATGAAGCTTTTAGGAATCGGTGATCTGGCCGACCGCTCCCCCTTCGACCTCTCGGGAGGTCAGCGACGCCTGGTGGCCATCGCCGGAGTCGTGGCCTGCAGCCCGCAACTGCTGGTTTTGGACGAGGTCACTGCCAGTCTCGACCCCCAGGCCTGCGCACGCATCATGACACTGCTCCGAGTACTTCATAAGCGTGGAATCACCATCGTCATGAGCACACACGCCGATCGCGAAGCCCTGGACCTGGCCGACCAGACCCTGCTCCTGGAGCATGGGGAAACACTAGCCTATGGGACTACTACCGAAGTCGTGGAACGATATCACCAACTGCTCGCAACAGATGCAGCGGAGAAGGGGGCCACTGGAAAGAAAGCGGAACGTGATCAGGCCGACCAGAAACCCCTATCCTTGCTGGCGAGGCTGGACCCACGAGCCAAACTGGTGACCTTCCTCCTAGCCATGTTCACCGCCTTCGCCATCTCCACACCGACACAACTCGTTCTGGCGCTGATGGTCACTGTGGGTCTCTTTGCCGCCGCACGAGCGCCACTGCGTTCCATTTTGAATTCAGTCAAGGGCTTTCTGGCACTCATGCTTCTGCTGGCCCTGTTCAATCTTTTGGTCACCCAAACCGGCCGCAGACTGGCTGCCTGGGGCCCATTCGTGCTGACCACAGGAGGGATCTGGGTAGCTGTACTCTATGCCTGTCGCTTCATGCTGATCATCTTTCTGGGGGCGCTCCTGGTAGAGACAACCACGCCGACACAGATGACCGATGCCTGTGAATCCCTGCTGAGCCCACTGTCCAGGCTGGGTATCCACACCAATGAGATCGCCCTAGTCCTCTCACTGGCTCTGCGTTTCATCCCCACCCTGGGACGTGAGGTTCAGGCCATTGTGGAAGCCCAGGCGGCCCGTGGCGGATCCATCGAGTCCGGCTCGCTCTCGCAACGCCTGCATGCGGCCATAGCTATCACGGTTCCCGTCTTCGCTGGAGCTCTGCGCCACGCCGATAACCTGAGCCGGGCCTTGGATGCCCGATGCTATGAGGGTAGTCGTCAACAGCGCACCCACTACCGCCTGCTGCGACTGGGCAGGATGGACATCCTGTTCATCGCTCTCATGGCCGTCTACCTGCTGGCCCTGCTGCTGCATCCTCTGTTCTGAACAGATTGGGTCCCCACTGATCAGCCATATATGCGATCAGCGGGGACCTAACCTGCTATCAGTAAGCCCGAAGGCCAAGTGTTGAGTGCATCTACCCTAATCGTGGATGATCCTCTTCTTCTTTCTCCTGGCTAGAGTGCGTGGCCTGGTCGATGAATTCCAGAACACAGAGACTGTCAGCCTTACACTGATGGAAGCCACACCAGCCGATTTCCACACTGAGGCGAAAAGAACCGTACCTGTATTTCACATGTACGACACGGCCCAGGTCCAATTGCTGTAGGTAACTTGCTGGATGTGAAAATCTTTGCGTCATAGCGTCGATTCTGGAAGGCCGCTCCATGTGCGCCGGTGGCCTGTGCCACCTCAAGGATCTTGTTTGCGGCCAGATTCCGTCCAGCCATCGGCTTGTCAATAAACTATTGGCTTGCCGACCTACATGACCTGGGTAGCCAACTCACGGTGGATCTCTGCAGGCCTGTGCCAAATCGTAGACCAGGACAACTTCAGCCTTGGAGAGTGAGTGTAAGGGGGAGGATGTGATCATTCGATACCTCTGCTTGTACCGATAGCCTGCGGCAATTCCAGCAGCCTGTAATTGCAATAGATGAGGTAGGGTCAAGTGCACTCTTAATAAGTATCAACTTCTTCCTTTTGTCCGCTTACAGGAGGGAGATAATATCCCTTGCAACCTGTTCTGTGGACCTTGACCTGCTTGCATTGGCAGCAACGTCTTCTTCTACAGCCCTCTGTATGCGTTGAGCAGGCTGGTCATATCCGAAATGTTCCAAAAGCATGGCTCCAGACAGGATTGAAGCTGTCGGGTTGGCGATCCCCTTACCGGCGATATCAGGGGCTGAACCATGAATGGGCTCAAACATTGAAGGGTGTTCGTCAGTGACGTTGATGTTGGCTGAGGCTGAGTATCCAATGCCGCCGACCACAGCCCCAGCCTCATCAGTGAGCACGTCACCAAAGAGATTGTCGGTGACAATGACATCGAAGCGTGAGGGCTCAGTCACAAGAAAGATTGTGCAGGCATCAGCATGCAGGTAGTCCCATGTCACATCTGGATAGTCCTGCGCTATCTTGTCCATAATATCCAGCCAGAGAGCGCCGGCGTGAGGCAGGACATTGGTCTTATTGACCATAGTCACATTGCGCTTACCCCCACGCTTGCGGGCTAGATCAAAGGCATAGCGTACCGCACGCTCGACACCGAAAGCCGTGTTGAGTGAGGTCTCGGTCGCAATGGCCTGGTCAGTCCCCCGACGGACGTATCCTCCCATTCCTGAGTAGAGGCCTTCAGTTCCTTCCCTGACCACGGCGAAATCGATCTGGCCAGGATTCTTTAGCGGCGAGCTCACCCCAGGATAGAGCTTGGTCGGTCTCAGGTTGACGGCCTGGTCGAAGCTGAACCTGAGTTTGAGCAGGAGGCCGCGCTCCAGAATCCCTGAACGCACACGCGGGTCGCCCACAGCCCCCAGCAGGATGGCATCCTGCCGCCCGATGGATTCCAAATCCTCATCATTGAGCAGGGTACCGTCGCGCAGGTAACGCTCAGCACCAAGGTCATAGTCCACGTATTGTAGCTTTACCTCATCGCCGACCGCCTTGTCCATAACTGCCTGGGTCTGCGGGGTAATTTCCCTGCCGATACCGTCTCCTGGAATAACAGCTATATTGATTGTCTTCTGTACATCTTTGTCTGCCATATGCTTAACCTATCATTATCATTTTTGAGTGTACATAATCAATATTTACCGATGAACTATGACAATTCTGGGTAATTTTCCTAGGTAATTCTACATTTTAGACTTTATGATCATAATTTACTTCTGTCCCTTTATTAGGGCATGCGAGTGAAGAGGGAGCAATTCCACTGCTAGGTAGGTCCAATCTTGTCCGGAGTCAATCGAGTCTTTCCAGTCACATCTTCGGCCCCCTGTTCAATCTGCTCTAGAATCTTCCCCTAATCTGCGGAATATAAGCCTTGGTAAAGAAGATGGCTCCTACATTGATGAGCGCAAAGCTAAAGCAGGTAAACGCTCCGCCAACCTCTTTGAGCAGGAGCAGGAAGAGAAAAGAAATGATACAGTTTGCCGCATTGACTGATACTTTGGCATATCCAACTCCCCTGCCCCGGATCTTTGCCGAAAATACTTAGTAAGAAGCTGCCAGGTCACCGGCGAAACGATGTCCTGACCGAAGGCGAGGTCTAGTATGTCTAGGACCATACGAAGCCAGAACATCCTAGCAGAGGGGTGGTTAGGGTCTATAGAGAGAAAAGCGGGCCCGCAACAAGGCAAGGAGGATAGAGACCTCACCCAAGACACCCATCATTGCAGTCCAGCGGTTCATCTTATCCATAAAGCCAAGGCCGCCAAGGGCAGCGCCGATAGACAAATCACTCATGACCGGCACCATGGCAATAACCGAGTTATCCAGGCCGATACCCAATGTTGATGAAAATATGCCGGGGACGAAGATGTTGATGGCTTTCAAACCAGCCACTGATTCATTTGCCATGCCCCTGCTTTTACCAACAAGATCCTACGCAGCCAAGAGTGGAGCAATTTTCCTTGGCCCCTCTGTCTCTTTCTTTTCCGCCGGTTGAGAGGAGGCGAGAGTCGCCTCTGCTCCAGACTTAGAACAAGTTTCCATCAGGAACTTGACTGCCTCGGTTTCCATAAACTGGCTAGCAAGGAAGCTCGGTGTTCCATGGACAGAAGATAACCGTTATGGACTGCGGACCGAGGAACCACAATCGCCCAAATCCAGGCCATGCCAGTCTTCTTGGACCAGGGAATTGCGGGAGACCACCCAGCCCTGCCGTCAGGATGGTGCAAGCTCTCCCAGATATCTGGGAACCACACAGAAAGTCGTCCCTACCGCAAATCCTACGAGTTCCCGGAAGATGACAAAGGAAGGCGGCATGGATTGCCAGAGCATATATGATCAACCGGTAGAGGATCAGTCGCTTGCAACCCAGGTGATCTGCCAGGCTGCCACCACAGAAAGAACCAACTGCACACCCTAGGAACATCATCACAGTGATAATGCCCTTACGCCAGGCACCGAGCCGCTGCCTGGAGACAGCGAAATTCATCTTTGCGACTGCCTTGGACGGAAGGTTAGCTTATAACCAAGCCAGTCTCCCGCCAAAATTCCCACCGCAACCATTATGCTGACATGACGTATACATTTACGAGCCAGGGCTTCGACATACAAGTCCTGGAAGGCTCTTGAGATGCTACATGCCTATTTGTGTTTCTCGCTAACCATAAATTTGACTTACTTGTTGAATTATGGTCAATATGCTCATTACTCCAAATGAAATAGTAAAGTTCCACTGATCTGGACAACAGACCGACTGTTCATCCAGGCAACACAAGCCCGACCTTCGGACTCTACTGTCTCCCCCCCCCCAAAAAACCGGACATCAGGGCTTTATTCCGATAGGGAGTCCAAAGGCCTACCTGCTCCTAAGCGATTAACATAAACCTTGAGTTGCCCTGCCAGTTCTTCACAACGTGGCATCATCGCGTCTACAAAACCGCCAGTCGACAGAGCACCCACGACCCCACCATTCGATTGCGAAAAAATGGGAACACCGATCGAGGCCACACCGATGGTGATGTCCTCATTGGAAATGGCAAATCCTCTCTTCTGAATCTGCTTAATATCCGCACACAGAGCGTCGGAAGTGACCAACGAGTTCTCGTTATATCCTTCAAAAGGTGCCTGCTGCAGATAGTCTTCCTGGATCTGCTCATCAGAATAGGCCAGACAAACCCGGCCAGCAGCACCAGCAAAGAAGGGCAAAGTACCGCCCGGCCGTAGGATCAACGCGTCAAAGCTTTGCCCCTGTGCACATTCCACACAGACGGTTTCGAAACCACTGATTACAGTCAGGAAGGAGGTCTGCCCAGTGAGAGTCGTCAGTTCAGCCAAGAGATCATAGGCCTTGGGCCATTCAGTCAGGGAACTGCGTGCCACATCGGAAAGATCGAGCCAGCTCAAACTCAGTGAATAGGTATCGTCCTGGTTGACCTTGACCAGACCGACTTGGACCAAACCATCCAGGATCCTGTAGGCGGATGAGCGGGGGATGCCAGAGACAGCCGCCACTTCAGCAGGCCCGATACCGTTGTTATCAGCCAGGATATCGATGATCTTTCCAGCCTTAAACAGGGCCCCGGTCGGCTCCTGATCGCTGGCCTTACTGCTCACTCTCACTATCGAACCTTCCCTCCCTGGCGTCAAACGAATAGCCTAGTCCCTGCGATATCTGCCTAGCAGCTTGACGCAGGCGGTTCACCTCGCACAAATCGGCACCTGATTCAACCAGTGCCTTATTGGTCCTGGAGAGCCCGCTATAACAGGCCGCCGCCCTGATATGACCAGAATGATCGAATATCGGGGCAGCTATGGTGAGCGCCCCAGGTACTGTCTGGTCAACATCATAGGCGTAACCCCGTTTGGTGACCTTTTCAGCCATCTGCACCGAGCGCTCCCGGAAGGTCGAAAGCAGTCCGCCCATGTCAGCGTTGTAGCGATAGTGCTCTATCAGACGTTCAAACCGCGATTGATCAAGAAAGGCCAGGAGGACATCGGAGGGGGCACCCAAGCTGATCGGCAGCGAATAGCCAATCTGGGGCGAACGCAATCGACTCTGCCCCAGGAAGGTCATCTGCACACAGACCGAGCGCACATTGTAGCGAACGAAAAGACTCCAGCTGCCATTTGAGCCCTCCTGCCTCTTAAAGACATGTCTGGCAATGCTTTGTACATCCAGCCTTGCCTCAATACGGCCACCAATGCGCACACAGGCGATGCCCAAGCGGTATTCGCCGCGATGTAGGCCATGATCCACCCAACCTAAGGTCACGAGATTGGAGAGCAGGCGATAGGTGGAGCTTGCAGGCTCGTGCACATAAGCGCTGATCTCGCTGATCCTCGAAGGACCAAGCTGCTTCAGAGCGTCCAATACCGCTTTGGCCTTGGTCAGGGTGCCAACACTGTGCCCCGGGTCAGATCTGGTACCCCTCCTCATGGCACCCTCCTTCTTATCTTTGGCCGTCCATCTATGCCCAGTGCACATTATATGGTGTCGGCAGGTTATCCGGCATACAAGGAGGTCCACCATCAGGAGGCTTGAGGGGGGACAGGACCTAGCGAAAACTTGTGCGGATCTTCCCCCTTCAGTCTGTCTCCAACCGCTTAGGTTTGAAGACCACAAAACTGAGCATCAGGGAACCAGAAGGGTATACTTCGTGGTCATATACTCAAAGATGCCTTCGGCTCCACCCTCTCTGCCAACACCTGATTGCTTGACTCCGCCGAAGGGAACCGTGGCATCGGAGAGCACGCCGGAATTGATGGCCAGGACACCAGACTCACTACGGCGTTGCATGAGTTCACTGCGCTTTATCGAGCTGGTGTAAGCATATGCTGCCAGTCCGTACGGCGTGTCGTTAGCGGCCTGGATGCCTTCTTCGTCGCTGTCAAAGCGGCTTACAGCCAGGACGGGTCCAAAGATTTCCTCAGTGTATACCCGAGATTGGCGGGGGACACGGTCCAGAAGCGTCGGTTGGAAGTATCGTTCACCGTGCTCATCCCTGTGACCACCGACGATCAGCTCCGCCCCCTCGCTGACTGCTTCATCAACTAAGTGCCCGATACGATCTACAGCCTTGACGTCAATCAGGGGACCGATATCGGTTGCCTCATCCATGCCATCACCCACGACCAGAGCCTCAATACGCTCCTTCACCTTGGCCACAAACTGGTCGGCAACCCCCTTTTGTACCAATATCCTGTTAGCTGAAGTACAAGCTTCTCCATAATTGCGGAATTTGGCCAGCATGACGCCGTCAACAGCCGCATCGATATCCGCATCATCGAAAACCACAAAGGGGGCATTGCCACCCAACTCCATGGAGGTACGCAGCACATTGTCGGCCGCCTGCTTCATCAGCTTGACACCCACAGGGGTGGAACCGGTAAAGCTCACCTTACGTAACCGATGGTCAGCAAAGAGGGCATCTGAAATGTGAGAGGAATGGGAGGTTGTGATGAGATTGACCACGCCCTTAGGCACCCCTGCCTGCCGTAAAATCTCCACTAACGCCAGCGTGGTAAGAGGAGTCATCGCGGCAGGTTTGACCACCACGGTATCTCCTGCAGCCAAGGCTGGGCCAATCTTCCGGGTTCCCATCGCCAGTGGGAAGTTCCAGGGGGTAATCAAGTAACAGGGTCCCACCGGATCGTGTGTAACCAGACCCTTGCGGCCGTCCGGCAGGCGGAAAGTCCTGCCATACTCACGCATGGCCTCCTCTGAGAACCACTTGAGAAAGCCGCCGCCGTAGTCCACCTCTCCCAGCGCCTGCTTGAAGCTCTTGCCCATCTCACGTGTCATCAGCTCTGCAAAAATCTCCTTGTTATCCATCAGAGCCTCATAAGCTGTTTGCAGTATATCCCTCCGCTCCTGCGGCGTTGACTGGGCCCAGGACTCTTGGGCCCTGTCAGCACTGTCCAGGGCAGCCAGCGCCTCCTGCCCATCCCCGTCCGATGCCTGATAGAGCGTAGAGCCATCGGCAGGGTTGTCCACTTCAAATACCCGGCCACTGTCGGCAGCCCTCCACTGTCCGTCGATAAACAAGCTCGTTCCCGACTGGGGAAGTAATGACTCGACCTTGTATTTCCACATACTGTCTATTCCTCACTTTCAGCGCTTCTTTGCAGCAAATACATTCCTGTGTTTGGATAAACATTTCTAACATACTGAATTTCAGACAATTTGTCCATTTAGTGATATCTTTCGTATTTGCAGTCAGTAGCAACTGCTCTGATAAGCATGACCTAGTCCGGTTCCTAGCAGGAGGGAGATAGGGAAATGGCGCCGATGGCAATGGGCCAGCAACTTACTCAGGGTCGGTATACAAGAAAGCGGAGGATACACCAAAAGGGCGTGATACGATTGGCAGCCAGACAGATGGCGCGGATCTTAGAGGCCCAACAAGTCATCCACGGCAGACAGGCCAACAGCTTCTCTAAAGATACCCATGCGCATTATGGAACATGGCAATGTCTGCAGCCTTGGGTGGACGTTCTTAGAAGAGCAAAACAAATACGCTTCATACAAGCGCACAATGAACAAGTTTGAGCCACGTCGCCGTGCTCTAAACACGCCTTAAGAACCATAGAGGCCATGGCCGCGATAGCCGAATAGGTCCAGGATCCGCCAACCTGGTGACAGACACTGGCACGGCAAGGCTGATCGTCCTCTGCCTTCCCTTCCTCTTGCAGCCCAGCTATATTGTCTCAACCCGTCGTGCCGGTTCAATCTTGCAACAGATTGAGAAATGAACGCTCCTATGACACCTCCGGCAATGATGCCCTAAGCGTATCGGCCGCTATCGGAATAGGATTAACCGCCCTGAACAATGCCGTGGAAACACTGACAGTCCAAGCCAAAACAGGGTGGCAACGCTCGATGTTCAGGCCGAAGCCTCGACTTCCTCGCCACTCTTTTAAGCTACGCACCTGGAAAATCATCGGGCCGGCCGGATGCGGATGCTGTGGCTACAGCCACAACCATACGAACTAGTAAACTTCCCTTCACTATCGCCAGCGGCGGCACGGTCTACTCTTCAGCCAGCCAGCAAGCAACCGAACGTCTTCACTGAACACATCGGCATCCCAGCGGCAGCCCTCAGTCAGCCAAGGGAGGCTATAAGTCTATGAGCGCCCACCGAATGTCGAGTCTTTCAGCTCCATCAGACTCACATAAGCCAATCAACTGGAGCCAGCCAACCGACCTGATAATCGGCACCAGAACCAAATACACCGACTTTATCTCGGCCTCGAATACCGTCTTCCCAGAGCCCCCAGTATGGTTCGTCAATATCAACGTAGCCTTGTTTGATGTCAACAAGGTAGCGACAATCGCGATCGTCGGGAGTTGCAAGGAGGCGATTCATGAACTGAGCCATGCCCCCGGCAGACTGGCAGGTACCTTATGACTACAGCAGGAAGACGGAAGTTGTTCAGCCGGCTCAACATATTCCCGAAGACGACAAGCTGGGTCAGAAGAAGGTGATCGGGATTGTCACCAGTTTCGCCGGGCCCTAGGATACAATGGTCAATGCCGTTGGATCTCTATGCAGCGGCCCCAAGGAATCCTGGCAGTCAGGATCACCTTTGATTATTCCGTCGAATATGAACATTGCTGCATGGACTCCGCATGGCAGCACCAAATCGGGAAATCTTCAACTTCAGAGGACACGCATTCTTCCTCATGCGCCACCAAGGTGTCCTCGCTGCCATACCGGAACAGGAAAAAACATCATCATTCTTGTCAACGACTACGGCTTGGTTCCATTAACTTCCTCTTCCACCAGGGGGATCGCAGGGGTTTAAAACCCGCTTTTACATGAAGAATGACCAGGGATTTGAGGACAAAGACCACTTCCTGCCCATCAATTTTCGAAGATACTTGAGGGGGTATGCATACCCACCTACCGGCTTATCAAAGCTGAAGGGCTCAAGGCCCAGCCTATTACCATGGCGGAGACTCCGGAAATAGCAATGATGGGGGTGGAGAACACCTCTTGTGTTCTCCACCCCCATCATCGTGTTTTAAATCCTTGGTTCCTCTGCCGAACACATCAAGAGAATATCCATGGCCTGTTTACTCAGCTGAACCCTCTGGTGGCTCATCACCCAAGGGACGTTCCACCCGATCTGCCTGAGAGACATCCTCAGAGAGATCAGCATCTGGGGTAGCAGACACTGGGGCTCCAACCAGTTCAGGCTCCTGGTCCTGCCCATCGGCAGAGCTGGCCGCATGCCGGGGTCCCTCGAAAGGCTTGCCAGTGAAGGTGAACTCGCCCAGGATGCCCTCGCCTTCGGCGTCAACCTGGACGGACTCATTGTCCGTAAGGTCGCCCATGAGGATCTTCTCAGAGACCGCATCCTCGATGTCGCGCTGGATGACGCGGCGCAGAGGCCGGGCGCCCAGGAGCGGATCGAAGCCCTTCTCGGCCAGCAGGTCCTTGGCCTTGTCGGTCAGATCCAGGGACATGTGGCGTTCAAAGAGACGATCGTTAAGCTGAGCGATGTCCAGATCGACGATCTGACGGACCTGGGGCTCGGTCAGCTGTTGGAAGACGATGATGTCATCCAGGCGGTTCAGGAACTCAGGCCTGAACTGCTGCTTGAGCTCACTGGTCACCTGGTCCTTCATCCTCTGATAGGAGGTCTCGGTGTTGCCGCTCACATTGAAGCCGGTGTTGGCCGCCTTGGCGATGTCACGGGTTCCCAGGTTGGTGGTCAGAATGATGATGGTGTTCTTGAAGTCCACCATGCGACCTTGTCCATCGGTCAGATGACCGTCGTCCAGCACCTGCAGAAGGGTGTTGAAGATGTCCGGATGAGCCTTCTCGATCTCATCGAAGAGGACCACGGAGAATGGCTTACGCCTGACCTTCTCGGTCAGCTCGCCGCCCTCTTCGTATCCCACATACCCCGGAGGGGCACCGAATAGACGGGAGGTGGAGTACTTCTCCGAGAACTCGGACATATCCACCCGGATCAAGGCATCCTCATCGTCAAAGAGGAACTGGGCCAGAGCCTTGGCCAGCTCAGTCTTGCCCACGCCGGTGGGTCCAGCGAAGATGAAGGAACCTGCAGGACGCTTTGGATCCTTAAGACCGACACGCGTACGACGGATGGAACGGGAGAGGGCGGAGACAGCCTCATCCTGGCCGATGATCCGCTTGTGCAGCTCCTTCTCCATACCCAGGAGCTTCTTGGACTCGGCCTGGGTCAGCTTGAAGACCGGGATGCCGGTGGTCGAGGAGACCACCTCGGCAATCACATCCTCGTCGACAACCATCTTCACGTCGGACTCGCCCTCGTGCCAGGCCTTCTCCTTCTCCTTGCGCTCGGCCTCCAGCTTCTCCTGGCTGTCACGCAACTGAGCGGCCTTCTCAAAGTCCTGGTCCTTGATGGCCTGGTCCTTCTGAGCTGAGATACGATCCACCTTGGTATCAAGTTCTTTGAGCTCCGGCGGGGCGGTCAGCCGCTTGATGCGCAGACGTGCGCCGGCCTCATCAATCAAATCGATGGCCTTGTCAGGCAGGTTCCTGTCCTGAATGTAGCGTGCAGAGAGCTCAGCCGCCGATTGCAGGGCCTTGTCGGTGATGGTGACGTGGTGATGATGCTCGTAGCGACCGCGCAGACCCTTAAGGATCTCGATGGTCTGGGCGATTGTGGGCTCGGAGACCTGAATAGGCTGGAAGCGCCTCTCAAGTGCTGCGTCCTTCTCGATGTACTTGCGATACTCGTCGGTAGTGGTGGCGCCGATGGTCTGCAGCTCGCCGCGGGCCAGCAGGGGCTTGAGCATGTCAGAAGCGCCCAAGGCCCCATCGGCCGAACCTGCACCGACGATGGTATGAATCTCATCAATGAAGAGAATGATGTCGCCCCGGGTCTTGATCTCCTTGAGCACCTTCTTCAGACGCTCCTCGAAGTCACCCCGGTAGCGGGAACCGGCCACCATGGAGCCCAGATCCAGCGAGTAGACCTGCTTGCCCTTGAGCGTCTCCGGAACATCGCCCTCATGAATCTTCTGCGCCAGGCCCTCGACCACGGCGGTCTTGCCCACGCCAGGCTCGCCGATCAGCACCGGGTTGTTCTTGGTCCTCCTGGACAGAACGACCATGACCCGCTCAATCTCGTTGGCTCGGCCGATGACCGGATCCAGCTTGCCTTCAGCGGCTTCCTGAGTCAGATTCCTGCCGAACTGGTCCAGGATGGCCGAACCGGTTTGCCCGCCCTTGTTGGAAACGCCGCCGGCATTGGCCAGATCGCCCTTGCCAGCGTCGCCGCCTTCATGGTTGCCGCGAATCATGTCAATAGTGGCGGTCCGCAGATCGCCCAGGTCTACACCCATCTTGATCAACACCTGGGTGCCGACGCCCTCACCCTCACGAATGAGGCCGAGGAGGATGTGCTCGGTGCCAATGTATGAGTGACCCAGTTGAAGAGCTTCGCGCAGCGACAGCTCCAAGACCTGACGGGCGTGCGGTGTAAATGGGATGTGCCCATTGGGGACCGCATTGCCCTTACCGATCATCTCCTCAACCTGCTTGCGTGTGGCATCCAGTTCCACGCC